>NZ_JANWXB010000283.1 GCF_025055495.1 Thermoflexus sp.
TCCTCCGGCGCCTTGTCAATCCGCTCAAACGGCACATACTCCGCCAGCCCCTTCAACGACAACACCTTCGTGATCGCCGACGTCAGCGTCGTCTTCCCATGATCAATATGCCCAATCGTCCCCACATTCACATGCGGCTTCTCCCGCACAAACACCGCCTTCGACATCGTCGCACCTCCGCTAGATAGAGAGTATGGGAATGTGGATGATCCGATGCAGGAGAGGCTCCGGCCTGCCTGAGGCTCCACCGGGCGGCGCCCGACGTCTGGCAGGCCGGGTCGCTTTCTTCACCCGGGGACCTTGTCAGCCCCTTTAGGAAAGGCTCACCGCCCGACCGGCCGCTTCTCGCCGGCCCGGATGATCGATTCAGCGATGAACGACGGCACCTCCGCGTAATGATCAAATTCCATCGAGAAGGTCCCTCGGCCTTGGGTGATGGAACGCAGAACGGTAGCGTAGCCGAACATCTCCGCCAGGGGAACCAGTGCGCGAATCGCCTGGACCCCTTTCCCCCGGTTCTCGATCCCCTGGATCTGGGCCCGGCGGGAGGAGAGATCGCCCACCACATCGCCGGTATAGATCTCCGGAACGATGACCTCCACCCGCATGATCGGCTCCAGCAGGACAGGGGCGGCCTTCTCCGCCGCGTTCCGCAGCGCCAGCGAGGCCGCCACCTTGAAGGCCATCTCGGAGGAGTCCACCTCATGATAGGAACCACCGACCAGGGTGGCCCGGATATCCGTCAACGGATAACCGGCCAGCACCCCCGCCTCCATCGCCTCGATCAGGCCCTTCTCGATGGCCGGGATGAACTCCTTCGGGATGATCCCACCGACCGTCGCATCGACGAACTCAAATCCCTGGCCCCGTTCCAGGGGCTCGAAGTCGATAACCACGTGCCCATACTGCCCCCGGCCGCCGGTCTGCCGGACAAAGCGCCCTTCCACCCCTTTGACGGGCCGGGTGAAGGTCTCCCGGTAAGCCACCCGTGGACGCCCCACGTTCGCCTGCACCCGGAACTCCCGTTTCATCCGCTCGATCAGAACTTCCAGGTGCAGCTCCCCCATCCCGGAGATAATGGTCTGGCCGGTCTCCGGATCCGATCGAACCCGGAAAGTAGGGTCTTCTTCCGCCAACTTGCGCAGGGCCTCGCTCAGGCGATCCTGGTCCGCCATCGTCTTGGGCTCGATCGCCACCGAGACCACCGGCTCGGGGAAGGTGATGCTTTCCAGAATGATCGGGGCGTCCGGATCGCACAGGGTGTCCCCAGTGAACGTGTCCTTCAGGCCCAGGGTGGCCGCGATATCTCCCGCGAAGACTTCTTTAATTTCCTCCCGACGGTCCGCGTGCATCCGCAGGACCCGGCCCACGCGCTCGCGCTTGTTTCCACGGGTCGAGTTGGTGATCTGCTGGCCAGCCGTGATCCGGCCGGAATAAACCCGGAAATAGACCAGACGTCCGACGTAAGGATCCGTCACCACCTTGAACACCAGTGCCGCCAGCGGGGCCTCGTCCGAAGCCGGCCGGATCTCCTCCTGGCCGGTGAGCGGATTGGTCCCCCGCACGGGTGGGATGTCCACCGGGGAGGGCAGGTAATCCACGATGGCGTCCAGCAGGGGCTGGATCCCCTTGTTGCGGAGGGCGGAGCCGCACAGCACCGGGACCAGCTTTCCGGCGATGGTCGCGCGACGGAGGGCGGCCCGGAGCTCCTCGGTGGCGATCGACTCGCCCTCCAGGTATTTCATCGTCAGCTCATCATCGGTCTCCGCGATCCGCTCCACCAGCGTCTCCCGGGCCCGCTGGGCCTCCTCCTCCAGCTCGGGGGGGATGGGCTCGTAAGCCATCTGTGTCCCCAGCTCATCCACCCAGTAGATCGCCCGCATCTCCAGCAGATCCACCACCCCCCGGAAATCCGCCTCCGACCCGATCGGGATCTGAATCGGGAGCGGATGAGCTCCCAGGCGATCCCGGATCATCTGGATCGTGTTCCAGAAATCCGCCCCCACCCGATCCATCTTGTTCACAAAACAAATCCGGGGGACGCCGTAGCGATCCGCCTGGCGCCACACGGTCTCGGACTGGGGCTCCACTCCGTGCACGGCGTCAAAAACAACGACACCCCCGTCCAGCACACGCAGGCTCCGTTGGACCTCAGCGGTGAAGTCGATGTGCCCGGGGGTGTCGATGATGTTGATCTGGTGTTCCCGCCAGTAACAGGCCACGGTCGCGGCGGTGATGGTGATCCCCCGCTCGCGCTCCAGCTCCATATAGTCCGTAACGGTGGTCCCCTCATCGACGGAGCCCAGCTTGTAGGTTTTGCCGGTATAGAACAGAATGCGCTCGGTAGTGGTGGTTTTGCCCGCGTCGATGTGAGCAATAATTCCAATATTCCGGATCCTATCGATAGGAACTTCTCGTGGCATCGCCTTTCGCTCCTGTAATCAGAGCATCACACTCGAGGCCGCTGGGAAAAAGGCGGAAGCCTTTGCCCATCCCAGAGCCCAGTCAGCGGAACCCCTGATCCGTGCAAGCCACAAACATCGGCGGGAAACCAGCCGGTTGTTCAGCGGCCGGGTTACGGCTCTTCGCCGTCGCGCCTGCCGCGAAGGGCGCTCCCCCAAACGGCAACGGGCGAGCGCCATTTCCGAAACCTCTCTCGGCGGCTCACCACCGATAATGCGCGAAGGCCCGGTTGGCCTCTGCCATACGGTGCGTATCCTCGCGCTTCTTCACCGCCGCCCCGGTCCCGTTGGCCGCGTCGATCAACTCCGCGGCCAGCTTTTCCATCATCGACTTCCCGGGGCGTTCCCGAGCGGCGTTGACAATCCAGCGCAGCGCCAAGCTCACCTGGCGATCCAGCGGCACCTCCAGAGGGATCTGATAAGTTGCCCCTCCCACCCGGCGCGGCCGAACCTCCAGAAGCGGCTTGGTGTTCGCCAAGGCTTTCTCGAAGATCTCCATCGCCGGCCGCCCCGTGCGGCGCTCGATCAAATCAAAAGCGCCGTAGACGATCCGCATCGCCAGGCTCTTTTTGCCGTTCATCATCACCTTGTTGATCAGCTTGGCGACCAGAACGCTGTTATAGCGAATATCCGGAGCGATCTCGCGTTTCGGCGCACGACCCCGTCGCATGGATCTCCTTCCTGCCAGCCGGGATTTCTTCGTCTGCTGCAGGGAGGACAAAAGATCTGTCCGGGATGCAGGAAGCTCCGATCGGCTTGAAAGCGGTTCTTCCCACCCTGCTGAGCCTGCAGATCTGCGGAACGCCACCCGCAGCCCTGCAGCGGGAAAGAGGGTCCAGTGGAAGTCCTACCCGGCAGACGCGATGAAAAATTATAGCGGCAAAGCGCAAACCTGTCAAACCCCCCAAATCAGTTTTGAGCGGGCGAGGCCCCCGAAGGCAATCTCGCCCGCTCCCCCCAACGTCCAGGTGGTGAGGAACGACGTAACGCCTAACATAATCAACTCATAAACTCGTTGCACAACTGAGGGGAGGATCCGTCCCCCCTTTCCCCACCCCTTGCGAATTACGCAACAGGCCTAATGAGGGGGGATAATGGGAAAAGTTTGGGGCTGGAGGAGCAGGCCACGAAGCGGCATGCCCCCCAGCCCCCAATCCCTGCATGAGTGGGAGCCTCATGATCTGGCCCCTTCTTTTCGCCCTGATCGGATGGCCCATCGGGATGCTGGTGAATGGCCTGGCGAACGCATTGCCCCGTCGCCGGGTAATCCCCTTGTGGGAAGATCGGGGTTTCCCTCCATCCGCCTGGATCCAGGTGCTTCGAGGAGGGATTTGCTGTCGCCGGCGGGACCTCATGGTGGAGCTGGGGGTGCCGATCCTGTGGGCGCTGGCGGCCGTTCGTTATGGATTTTCTTCTCATGCGGTGCTGGTCGGCCTGTATTTGACCGTTCTGGCTCTGGTCACCGTGACGGATCTGGAACACCGGCGCATCTACGATGCGGTGATGCTTCCCGCGATCGCCCTGGCCGTTGTGCTGGCTCCGGTTTCTCCCTGGCTGGATGGAGGGGCGCTCGGAGCATGGCTGATGGGCTTCGGCGCCTTTGTCTTCTTTTTCGGGATCGCTCTTCTCACCCGGGGGGGGATCGGGGGTGGGGATGCCACGCTGGCGGCCTTCATCGGGTTGATCACCGGGTTCCCGCAGGGATTTCAGGCGCTGGCTTACGGGATCCTTATGGCCGGTGGGGTCAGCCTCCTCCTCTTGCTAACCCGCCGGGTCACGCTGAAGACCGCCATCCCTTATGGTCCTTTCCTGGCTCTCGGTGGGGCGATCGCTCTGCTGGGGTTTTGAGTAAAGACAGCCGTTTGCCGATGGAGCGCCGCCGATGGCGGCGCTCCATCCCTCAAGCCTCATAACCACGCCCACTGGGTCCCCACAAGCCGATCCAGCCCGGCTTCCGCGAAGTGGCGGACCAGCAGGCTGGGATCCTCCAGGGCGGCCATCAGGGCGGGGATGCTCTGGGGCGAAGCGATGCGGGCCAGCGCTCGGGCGGCCAGGATGCGGACCTGAGGATGGGGGTGGTGCAGGCGGTCCATCAGGGCTGCCAGGGCCGCCTCCCCATAGCGAGCGAGGGCTTCCGCTGCCACCCATGCCACCCAGGGCTGATCTTCCAGACGACGTTGAAGCGCAGCGATCACGGAATCCCGCTGTTCCACCACCGGCTGGATCCCCAGTGCCCAGGCTGCCGCGGCGCGGACCTCCGGCTCCGGATCTTCGAGGGCGCGCAGCAACAACGGGAGGCCCTCCGCCTCCCGCGTCTCCACCAGGATCCGGCAAGCCCATGCCCGCAGGCCCGGATCGGAGTCCTGAAGCAACGCCTGGGCCAGCGCGTGCAGATGCTCCGGATCTTCCCTCAGGGCGGAGAGGCGGAGCTCCGCCTGTTCTGGATCTTCCCGGAATAGCTGCTGCCATTCCTCCAGGTTCATGACGCCTGCCTGGGCTCAGAGAGCTTCCGCAGCGCCATCACGCGGCGGGGGGAGGGACCGGGAGCGCATCCACAGGCGTGTTGCGCCACTTATCTCCTTCCTCGATGAGCATCACCGGGATGCCGTCGCGGATCGGATATTTGCGCCCGCAATCCGGCTCGGTGCACACCAGCCACGCGTCCTTCACCAGCTCCAGCCGCCCGGGATCCGGCCCCTCCTTCCGGGTCGGTCCCGAAACGCAGTAGGGGCAACGCAGGATCTCCAGAAGCTCCGGGCTGATCATCTCGAAACCTCCTGATGGGTGCAGTTTTCTGGGTCTGGGCCCGGGGCGAATGGCCTCAGGCCAGCTCATAAAGATAACATCATTCTCTCGGGAGATCCGCCTCTCCCCACAAACCGGAGATGGAGGCGAGCCGCCTTCCGTGACCGGCCATGCTCCCCAAGCCCCTGGGGAACAGCGGATTCCCGTTACCTGGCAAACCGCACGATGGTCGCCCCGTCATCCGGCGTGGGCTCCATGCTCTCCACGTGGGGATGGGTCTTCAACCGTTCCCTCACCGCACGGCGCAGGGCCCCAGTGCCCTTCCCGTGGATGATCCGGACGAAGGGCATGCCGGCCAGGAAGGCTTCATCCAGAAACTTCTCCAGGGCCGGCAGCGCCTCCTCTACCCGCATCCCCCGCAGATCGAAATCGAGAGGGACCTGAGGCGGCCGAAGGGCGGTCGCGGGGGCCGGGGTGGAAGGCGCGGGCTGCGGCCGTTCCCGCCGTTCGAGATCCACCAGGGCCATCCGCAGCCGCCACCGGCCGACCTGCACGTCGGCCTCTTCCCCTTCCAGGCTCAGGATCTCTCCTTCCATCTGGAGCGGGCGCACCCAGACCCGATCGCCCACCGCGAAGGCGGGCTCCGCCGGGGCCTCCATAGGCGACGCGGCTCGGGCGAGGGTTTCCCGCATGCGGGCCTGGAGCGCCTCCAGGCGACGCCGGGCGGCCTCCACCTCGGCCTGATGCATCGCTCGCAGCGGACGACGGATCCGTTCGATCTCCTCCCGGGCTTCCTGCAACAGGGCTTCGATCTGTTCCCGGGCCTCCCGCAATATCCGTTCCCGTTCCGCTTCGATCTGGGCGAGACGTTCCCGCCACTCGCTCTCCAGCGCCTGAGCCACCGCTCGGGCCCGCTTGGCCTCTTCGTGGGCACGGGCCGCCTCCGCCCGCAGCCGCTCCGCTTCCGCCAGCAAGGCCTCCAGGCGCAGGGCCTGAGGCGAGATGTATCCCTGGGCTCGGTCGATCAGCGCCTCCGGCATCCCCAGCCGTCGGGCAATCAGGAAGGCATTCGACCGGCCGGGCAGGCCGATGCGCAGCCGATACGTCGGGGCCAGGGTCTCCGGGTCGAACTCCATACTGGCGTTGATCGCCCCAGGCGTGGTCTGGGCCCAGAGCTTCAGCTCCGGGAAATGCGTGGCCACCAGCGTGGTCGTCTTCCGGGCATGGAAATGCTCCAGGATCGCCCGAGCCAGCGCCGCCCCTTCCATCGGATCGGTCCCCGCCCCCAGCTCGTCCAGGAGGGCCAGGGAGCGCGCCGTGGCGGACTCCAGAAAGCCCAGGATGTTCAGGAGATGGGCGGAAAAGGTCGATAGGTTCTGCTCGATGCTCTGTTCATCGCCGATATCGGCGTAGATCCCGTCGAACACAGGCAGTCGCGAGCCCTCCGCCGCCGGGATATGCAGGCCGCTCTGGGCCATCACCGCCAGCAGGCCCACAGTCTTGAGGGTGACCGTTTTCCCGCCGGTGTTGGGCCCGGTGAGGACCAGGATGAATGTGAAAGGATCGGGGGTGACATCGATGGGCACCACCCGCTGGGGATCCAGGAGCGGATGGCGGGCCTGGCGCAGCCAGAGGGGCGAGGCCGTGCGTTCCTCGGGGGGCTCCTCGGGCCATGGGACGATCTCCGGGCGTTCGGCGCGGAGGGCGATGGCGTAACGAGCCTTCGCCAGCGCCAGATCCAGATCGGCCAGCGCTTCCAGGGTGAGCCAGATCCCCTCCGCCCGCGCGCCGACCGCCGCGCTCAGCGCCGCTAAGATCCGGGCCACCTCTTTCTCCTCCTGGGCCTGGAGGGCCCGAAGGCGGTTCCCCATCTCCACGATGGGCAGCGGTTCGATGAACAGGGTGGCCCCGCTGGCAGAGCTGTCGTGGACCAGGCCGGGGATCTTTCCCTTATGCTCTGCCTTCACCGGGAGCACAAAGCGGCCGCCCCGCATGGTGATCAGGGGTTCCTGGAGATAGGGCGCGTAGCGAGGATCGGTGAGATAGCCCTGCAGACGGGCCTGGAGCTCATGGGTTAGACGACGGATCTCCATCCGGAGGTTGCGAAGGGTGGGGCTGGCGTCGTCTTTGACTTCGCCGGCCTCGTCCAGGCAGCGCTCGATCTCCGCTTCCAGCTCAGGGAACTCCTGCATGCGCCCGGCATGTCGGGCCAGATGCGGCAGCCCATCGGCCCGCCGGAGCAACAGGCGACGGATCCGCCGAGCGGCTTGGATAGTGTCCCGCGCCGACAGCAAATCGGCAGGCGCCAGCGTCGCCCCGTGGGAAGCGGCCTTCAGCAACGGGCGCAGATCCCGCACGCCGCCCAGATCCAGGCCGGGCTCCAGAGCCAGGAGGCGGCGGGCCTCTTCGGTTTCCGCCAATCGGGCCTGGACCTCCGCGAGGTCCGTGGAGGGACGCAGCGCCCGGGCCTTCTCCGCGCTCCAGGGGAAGGCCGTGAAGGCAGCCAGTCGCTCCAGGATCTTTGGCCATTCCAGGGTGTTCAGGTCATGATCGCGCATATGGAGCCTCGTGTTGTGGGAAGAACATCTCCCTCCCCAGGGCCCTGGGGGCCGTGGGGAGAGAGAAAGAGTATCCCGGACGCCATGGGCAACTTTAGGCGTCGAGTCCCATCCAAACGCCTCTGGGAGGGAAGCGGGCCAGGTTCCTCCTCCTAATTCTGGGGCTGGGGGGGGGCGCGAGGCCCGCCCCCCCCCCCCCACCCCCCCCCCCCAACCAACACCCCCCCCCCCCCCCCCCCCCCCCCCCCCCCAAAAAAAAAAAAAACAAGGAGAGAAAACAC
>NZ_JANWXB010000151.1 GCF_025055495.1 Thermoflexus sp.
TGGGCCTCCGCCAGCTGCTCCACCCGCTCCTCCGTGCGCCGCTGGGCCTCCGCCAGCTGCTCCACCCGCTCCTCCGTGCGCCGCTGGGCCTCCGCCAGCATTTGAAAGCGGGCTTCGGTTTCCCGGCGGAAGGCCTCGAAGATCTCATCTCGGAAAGCCCGAAACTCTGCCGGAAGCCGCAACAGCTCCTCCGTCAGGATCAGCGCTCGTAGCTGTTCTCGCCATTCCTGATGTTCCCGCAACAGGCGGAGGAGATCTGAAAAATCTTTCACAGTGAATCCCATACGCGTTCTCCTCTGCCGATGAGATTGTAGAGTGATACGAAGGAACCTGATCCCCTCCTCTGATCTCGCCCTTTCTTCCCCCAGGGGAGGCAGGGATGATCCACAGGGCCGAAATCAGGCGCTCTACGTGGTGTTTCCTCCCCGTATGCTATGGCTAATTATAAACCAGGCAGATGGAACGGTGACACGGATCCGGCGGAAAACTCTGAGCCCAGACAGGACAGCGGATCCATGTCCGAGGGATCCATGATCCCTCTCCCACACCGCCGCGGCGCGAAGGAGGAGCGGTCGCCACCCTCATCCGCCTCAGACCCTACGCCCCGGTCTCAGCCCTCTCCTCGAAGCATTGGCATTTTGATCCCATATCGCCGGGCTACCTCGATCGCTTTTTCGTATCCCGCATCGGCGTGGCGCACCACCCCCAGGCCCGGGTCGGTTCGCAACACCCGCTCCAGACGCCACTCCGCCTCCTTCGTGCCATCGGCCACCACCACCATCCCAGCGTGCTGGCTGAAGCCGATCCCCACCCCACCGCCGTGATGGAAGGCCACCCAGGTCGCGCCCGCCACGGCGTTCAACAGGGCGTTCAGGATCGGCCAGTCGCTGATGGCGTCGGAGCCGTCCTTCATCCCCTCCGTCTCCCGGTTCGGACTGGCCACCGAGCCCGCGTCCAGATGATCCCGCCCGATCACAACCGGCGCGCCCAGCTCCTCCCTGCGCACCAGCTCATTGAAATAGAGCCCCGCCCGGTCCCGCTCCCCGTAGCCCAGCCAGCAGATCCGGGCCGGCAGGCCCTGGAAGCGCACCCGCTTCTGGGCCATGGCGATCCACCGGCGCAGGCTCTCGTCCTCCGGAAATAGCTCCAAGATCGCCTGGTCGGTCCGGTAGATGTCCTCCGGATCCCCCGAAAGGGCGACCCAGCGGAAGGGGCCTTTCCCTTCGCAGAACAGCGGCCGGATGTAGGCCTGCACGAAGCCCGGGTAGGCGAAGGCGTCCTTCACGCCCATCTCGTAGGCCTGCTGGCGCAGGTTGTTCCCATAATCGAAGACCACCGCTCCCGCCCGATGGAAGGCCAACATGGCCTCCCCATGGACGGCCATGCTCTCCTTCGCCCGCCGGATATAAGTCTGGGGGTCTTTGACCCGGAGTTCCTCCGCCTCGAAGACCGAGAGGCCCCTAGGGACATACATCAGGGGATCGTGAGCCGGGGTCTGGTCGGTGACCACGTCCGGGATGATCCCCCGGCGGGCCAGCTCAGGGAAAACCTCTGCCGCGTTCCCCAGGAGCCCGATGGAGCGCGCCTGGCCGGTCTTCCGGTAATGCTCCACCCGTCGCAAGGCTTCATCCAGATCCTCAACGATCTCATCAAGGAATCCGTGCTCGAGGCGGCGCCGGGCTCGGCGCGGATCCACCTCCACGATGAGGCCCACCCCCTCGTTCATTGTGATCGCCAGGGGCTGGGCACCGCCCATTTCCCCTAATCCGGCGGTCAGCACCCACTTCCCCTTGAGACTGCCCTCGAAATGGGTTCGGGCGCAGGCGGCCAGCGTTTCGTAAGTTCCCTGGAGGATCCCCTGGGTGCCGATGTAGATCCAGGCGCCGGCTGTCATCTGGCCGAACATGATCAGCCCCTTGCGCTCCAGCTCATCGAAGACCTCCCAGGTAGCCCAGTGGGGGACCAGATTGCTGTTGGCGATCAGGACGCGAGGGGCGAGCTCATGGGTGCGGAAGATGGCGACGGGCTTACCGGATTGCACCAGAAGGGTTTCATCAGGCTCGAGGTCCCGCAGGGCTTTTAGGATCGCATCGAACGATTCCCAGTTGCGGGCCGCCTTGCCGCGGCCGCCGTAAACGATGAGGTTCGCTGGATCCGCCGCCACCTCGGGATCTAAATTGTTCTGGATCATGCGATAAGCGGCTTCGATCTGCCAGTTCTTACAGGCCAAGGTTTTCCCTCGGGGCGCACGGATCACCGGGGGGATCCCGCTTGAGGTCATGGAAACCTCCAGAATTCAGACTCTACCTTCACCTTTAGCGCATTTTCGAACCGCAAGCAAATCCGATCAAACCGCAGGGGAAGACAGGCAGGATGCCTTCTCCTCTTAGAGATCGGGAAAGCTGCCTTCCGTAGCCTTCCCGACCTCTGAAAAAGCTTTCGATCCTCTCCTTGCATTGCTTCGGGGCGTGGAAGATCGTGCGATCCCAGTGAAAAACAGAAAGCTGCGCGAGGGGGACGCGCAGCTTTCTGCCTGGCAAATCATTCCGAGGAAAACCAACAATAGCTCGGAAGCCCCGCTTCTGCCTTCGCCCAGGATCTGAATGGAGAAAGGGGATCACTTCGCCATGTGTTTCTCGATGTAGGCAACCGCCTCGCCCACCGTGGTGATCTTCTGCGCATCCTCATCGGAGATCTCGCCTCCGAACCGCTCCTCCAGGGCCATGATCAGCTCCACCAGATCCAGGGAATCGGCTTCCAGATCCTCTCGGAAACGGGCTTCCGGCGTCACTTTCTCCGGCGGCACGCCGAGCACTTCCACAATCACATCCCGCACTTGCTCAAAGACTGTGCTCATGGAAACCTCCCAGCCAGGGTTTGTAGTGTCTGGCGCCACAACTTGGCGTGGCGTTCCTACGAAGAGCGAAAGATACCGAAGCCCCTCCTCCCTGCTCTCCCAGGGATTCTGGGGCTGGGGCGCCGCCTTCGGCGGCACCCCAACCCCAAAATTCTTTCTCTCCCCTCCCCAGGACCCCAGGGCCTGGCCTGCTTCCCTCCCGAGGGCCTTGGATCGAACTCGTCGTCTGAAGGCGCACATGGCATTATAGTTAGCATTCTATCCGACCTGCAGAGAACGTCAAGGAAGCTCTTTGGAGGGATCCCGCCTATGGGGCTTAGATCTGAGAGGGTGATCTGCTGCATCCCCAGATGTGGGGATGTAGCAAATCCTCCTCACGCCAATTCCCACAGGGCTAAAATATTCTCGGGCGTGCGGACCGCCATCTGTGACCCCACCATTTACACCTCCTGCACCTCCCTTTCCACCGGGATCTTGACATGCCTCCCCGCGCCGAAGTAAGATGACCCCGCCTTGCCCAGTTGCCATCCGGGCTGGGATTTTCAGCCCTTGCAAGCCCGTGCGATGGATTCTAAAGGGGGGGCTTTTTGGGGCAGGGAAGGCCGCCGAAGGCGGCCTTCCCACCCC
>NZ_JANWXB010000291.1 GCF_025055495.1 Thermoflexus sp.
CCAGCCAGTAATACAGGGGCGGGTGGCTGTCCCGCATCAGGTTGCGGGCCACCTCCAGCCAGCCATAGGAGCTGACCTGCCAGAGGACATGCTTCTCGTCGAACAGGGCCAGACCCCGCGGGGCCAGGACCAACGCGACCCCGAAGGCACAGGCGGTCGCGACCAGCCCGGCAGCGCGGATCGCCCATATAGATGGGCCCGACGGCTTCTGGCATTTAGCGTTCGAAGCGATTAAGGAACAGCCATCCATAGATCCATCCCGTCTCCGTTGGGAACATCCACACGGGTCGTTGAGTGAGGATCTGGCCTTCGTAGAGAATCTCCAACCATCCTAAAGCAGGCCGCCTTCCCGCCAGCGGCGGGCTGATCCAGACTTCCGTCAGCCCTCCCGGAGATCGAACTCGGGCCTCGGGGATCGGGTAGAGGCGTTCCAGAGGGATGATCTCCCCCGCACCCCGGATTTGAACCCTCCACCTTCCGGTGGAGACTTCATCCAGACTCCGCCATTGAAAGCGCGCTTGCACCCGCCATCCCTGGGGGCTCTCCAGCAGGCGGACCATCGGTGGATCCAGCTCAACCGGCCCCCGTTGGATCGCCCCGATGCGCAGGGGCTCCCGTCGCGGCTGGACTTCGATCTCTCCCAAGGTCCAGACATCGCCCGCCGGATCGGCGAGGGGCAACCGCGGGAAGCCGGGCGTTCCGGTCTCATACCACCCGACGTTCACCCGATAGCGGCCCGGAGGGACGTTCAACGGGATCAGCAGGCTCCTCCGGATCTCCATCACCTCCCCGGGCATCCACTGGTTCACCGGGGGATCCGGTTCCGCGTCCCAATTCGCCCAAAGCTGGCCGGCGAGATCCGTCAGGTGCAGGAACATCGTCCATCGACGGTCCGTGGCGCGTTCTGTTGTCCATTCCAATGCAATGGAGAGCGGCTCTCCCGCTCGCAGCACCTGATCCACCCACCCCACCCGCTCCAGGCGCAACCCGTTCTCCCATCGAATCCGGGCTTCTTCCCATATCCGGGGCGGCTGCGCACGCGTCAGGTGGAAAATGCTGGCCCGCCGCTCCGGAACCGGATGATCCACTTCGATGTGATAGTCGACGGTATGGGTCTCCCGGAGCCCCTGGATCCATCCCTCCCATATTCCACGATACAGTGACACCCCGATGAACCAGAAGGAGTCCGAGCGGCTTACGACGGCGCCCCGCTGAACGGGATCGCTCCAATCGTAGGCACGGGAAAGCGGATACTCCGGCCACAGCGCATGCCACCAAGCCTGTATCAAAATCGGATTGGAGGGATCCGCAAGGCTCAGAACACTGATCTCCCGTGTGTCCCCGGCATCGGGCTTTCCGATTAACATGGGGAACCCGCTCAATCCGATCAGGCCCGGGATCAGCCAGACCGCCAGCATCCACCTGTGGCGGACGAACAACGCCAGCGCCCAGGTCAGGAAGGGGACGAGCAGCATGGCGAAATAGCGTGCCCCAAAGAACGGCCAGCGCAGAGCCAGCATCGATCCAACTACCAAGGGAATCCAGACCATCGCCCCCAGCGTGGTCCAGCGCGCTGGTAGGCGGGGCCGCGGCCTCACGAGGGCGGCCGCCAGCGCGAGGATCGCGGCGGCCAGTCCGCCG
Source organism: Thermoflexus sp. (assembly GCF_025055495.1). Taxonomy (GTDB): domain Bacteria; phylum Chloroflexota; class Anaerolineae; order Thermoflexales; family Thermoflexaceae; genus Thermoflexus. Next base: position 1,642 of record NZ_JANWXB010000291.1, read on the forward strand.
GCGCGGGCGAAGGCCCCATCGGCCAAGGGGCCGCTCAGGAGGTTGGCCCAGAAGTGTTCCACCACCTCCCATGGAAGCGGGCGAACCGGGATGGCGGACAGGTTGCGCACCGTGGTATCCACGCTTCCCGCGTAGGCCTGAAGCAACCACCCGAAGAACAGGGCGGCGAGGAGCGTGAAGCCCCCCAGCGCGGTCCGCCAGCCCGCCGGACGTCGAAGCAGGACGAAGAGGACCTGGACGGCGACCAGGAGGGCGCCGTAGTAATGCGTGAACAGCAACACCCCGCTCCCCAGCACCCATCCCCACTTCCACCAACCGGATGAGGCCGGTCGATCCAGCCATCGGAGCCATGCCCAGGTTAGGAAGGCCCCCAGGGCGATCACCAGGCCATACATTCGAATCAGCGAAAGCTGGAAAAGATAGAACGGGTTCAGCATCAGGAAGAGCATCACCATCCATCCCAGACGCCTGCCGCCGATCTGGGTGCCCAGCCGAAAGCCCAGGGGAAGGGCCGGCAAGCCCAGCAACACTGAGAAGGCCCGATACGCCCATGGCCGGTCGAAGCCCCCGATCTGCCACCAGAGCCAGATCAACCAGTAGTAGAGCGGCGGGTGACTATCCCGCATGAGATTGCGGGCGATCTCCAGCGGATTGTAAGAAGTCGCCTGCCAGAGCACGTGCTTCTCGTCGACGTGGGCCAGCTCCACCGGCGCCAGCGCGAGGGCGACCCAGAAGGACAGGAAAACTACCAGGACGCCGCCCCATAAGGTGCGAAGCCTCATCCAGCCTTCCTCCTACGGCATTCGGTTCCAGAAGATCCAGGTGTAGTTCCACGCCCACCGCTGCCGGGAGCGGGTCGGAAGATCGGCGGAGACCCTATCTTCCCCGCAGATCACCACCACCCGCTTCGTTTCTTCCTCGGGGGGAAATCTGCCCTCCCATGCCCCGAAAAGCTTGGCCCTTCCCAGACGCCTCCCTCCCTCCAGGCCAGTGATCGGCTTCAGCGACCGGAGACCTCCTCGGGCTTCCACCAGGACCTCCGGAGGGCGGATCTCCGCCTCCGCCCCAGTGGTCTCCCACACGAGCTCGACACGCAGTCGGTCGGGTTGCCCAGGGATCGGGAAGATATCTGGGCCCTTTTGCTGGTAGGCGGTCAGGCGAATCCCATTCAGCGATAGCAGCACGATATCACCGCATGGGTGCCTCCACAGACGGCCGATCAGCGGCGGGCGGGGCTGTAGGGCGAGCTCGCCCAGGGCTGCCGCATCCGCACCGTCCACGGTGGGCAGGCGCGGCCATCCGCCGGACCCGGTCGGATACCATCCGACGGCCACCCGATAGCGATCGGCTGGAATCCCGGAAGGCACCTCCAACGCCCGCCAGAGGGTGATCGGCACACCGGGCTCCAGAGCGGTCGTGGGGACGGGGGGCTCCGCATCGCTCCCGGAAATCCAGCGGCCCGCGGGGTCCAGCAGGTGGATGAAGAGCGTATAGGCCTGTGAGATCCGCTCCGAGGCCCGGATCTGCAGGCCCACCCGTAGGATCCCGGGCGGCCCCTCGCGATCCAGGGCGGCCGCTTCCACGACCAGCCCGTCCGCAAAGCGCGCTCGGATCGGTCGCCAGACCGGGGTTTCAGGTGGCGGCACATACCGGACGAGGACAGCATCCGCCGGGAGGGGCCAGACCCTCAACTCATCCCGGATCCAGCCCGCGAGGGCCTCCTCCACCGGCGCCCAGTTCCCCCGATAGGCCGGAACCCCCAGGAGCCAGACGACCGGTCGATCGCGCAGCGCCGCGCGCCATTCCGCTTCCTCATTGAGATCGAACAGCCGCCATGGGAGGTCCGGCCCGTGCATCAACAGGGCCTGATAATGCCACGGGGCCTGAACGATCACCACGTCCCCGGGAGCGGCGTGCTCCCGAAGATAGACCCCGATCTCGGCATACCAGGGGTTGTTCTCCGGCAGCTGCACATATCCGGCCATCGCCCGGGAGAGCCCGATCAACCCGATCAGCCCGGCCAGCCCTAAGAAGGCGGCGCGGAGCCCCCGAGGCGCCCGGGCCAGCAGAAAAGCGATCCCCAGCCAAAGAGGCGGGAGGGCGACCACCGCGTAGCGGGCAGCGAAGAAGTTATAGCGCCATCCGCCGATCAGGAAGCCGGCTAGGGGGATCGCCCCCAACAGGACCGATGCGGGGACCGGAATCCTGCCGCGCGCGGCCCATCCCAGGGCACCCAGGAAGAGCGCCCCCAACGCGCCGCCGGCCGCCAGGGCGAGCCGGGCGTCCGCCGCCCACCCGCTCCACAGCGTGAGCCAGAGGTTGAGGAGCATCTCGGGCGGCCCCGGGCGGATGCCGGGGTTGCCCTGATGGCGGATCACGATGGCGATCGCAGGGAGGAGGGCGATCGCTGACCAGAGGACGCCGGCGAATCCGGGGATCCCGGCGCCCAGCGCCGCGGCCAGCCAGCGGGCGCGCTCATAGGGCCGTCGGAGCAGCCAGAGGACGGTCGCGGCGACCAGGAACGCGCCGTAGTAGAACGTGAAGAAAAGCAACAACCCGCTCAGCCCCCAGGCCAGGGCGCGGCCGGGCGTGGGCCGGCGATCGGCCCGCACCGCCAGCCAGAGGGTCAGCGCGCTCAGCATCAACGTCAGGCCGTAGGCTCGCAGAAACAGCAGCATTCCCATGGCGAAGGGATTGAAGGCAAGAAGGACAGTCAGGACGCGGGCGGCCCGGCGATCGCCCAGAGCCCACGCCAGCCGGAGCATCAAGGGATAAAACGGGAAAGCCAGAAACAGCCCGACGAAATACAGCATGGGGACGGTGCGAAAGAGGGGGGCCTGCTGGATCGCCCACAAAACGATCGGATAAAGCGGCGGCTGGCCATCTAAGCGGATCTGGGCGGCGATCAGCCCAGGGAGATCGTGGGTGCGAATCACCCAGACGATGTGGGCCTCGTCGTTGTGGGCCAGGGAGGGCCGCCAGAGGGCTAGGGCCAGCATCCAGGCGGCGAGCAGCCATAGCGTGCTAATCGAAAGCCACCCGGTCTTTCTCATCGCTCATCCCATCCGGCGAATCGCCAATAGCGCGGCCAGACCGGCGATCAGAAGGGTAGCCCCACTAATGATTGCCCCCACATAAAAGCTCCATGGCCGGTAACGGAAGATCACCTCGCTCTCTCCGGCTGACAGCGGGACCGCCATCAAAACGACGTTGGCTCGCACGAGCGGGGCCGGCTGGCCGTTGACCAGCACTTCCCACCCTGGATAC
>NZ_JANWXB010000412.1 GCF_025055495.1 Thermoflexus sp.
GATCTGGAGGCGTTCTGCCAGCGCTTCCACCGCGGCGCTCACCGGACCCGTGAGGCGCCTCATCCCCTCCCCGATCCAGCGCCCGATGACTTCCAGAATCCGCATGGCTTCCTCCGGCAACGGCTCCACACTCGGGTCATAGAACGTCAGGGCCCGCCGCTGATCCCTATCCCAGAAGCTCAGCTCGTAGGAGAATCCATCCGGAACAGGAGTTCCATATGCTTTCCCGGAAAGCGAAGGCAGGCCCTCCGCGATGCGCAGAACCTCGCCCACATCCACGGAGAAGCGCGTATAACGATGGATCCGTCGATCCAGGAAATAGAGGGTTCCCGATTCGGTGGCCATCAGCTCGTGATCGAAACCCGCCAGCCCTCCCTGGCGGCGGACCCGAAGAAGGACACCTGCGGGCAGGCCTTCTACCGCCTCCCCGGCGATCACCCGCAGATAGAGAAGTCCCCCTTCGCTCCGCTCCACCCTTCCCCGCAGCCGAAGCAAGGTGTCCGTAGCGGCCAGGTCAAAGGGCTGCAAGGAGGGAAGCGATTTAAGCGCCTCCGGACCGGCCGGGGCGATGTAGATCGCTCCGGTCGCGTCGGCCACGGCCACATCGCTTCGGGTGAGCGGCGGGCCATGGCCGACTTCCCCGAACAGATCCCATCCCCGGTAATACGCCACGAGGACGACCTCACGCCCCAGATAAGCATCCGGGTGGGCGAGAATCTCCCCAATCGGGATCACCCCCTGCCAGAGGGGGAGGCGGGTCGACAAGGGAGGACTTGCCGGGAGGCCGGGGCCGCATGCCGTAGAAAGCACAAGGACCATAAGCGCCGGAACGAGGGATATCCTCTTAGCCGTGTTCACAGCGGGGCTCCTTGATTTAGAGTTTCACAGGTAAGACGTCAGGACCCTGGCGTAGAGTTCCGCAGAGTAATGAACCGCCTCGTGCTTTGCCCAGCTATAAACTGGGGATTTGAGGAACCGAAGCGAGCCTGGAAGGCGATGGCCCCTCTCCCCTTTCTCTCTCCTCCCCACGGCCAGAGGGCCTTGGGGAGGGAGCCGGGGGCTGGCTGGGGGCCGAAGTCCCTCCGCCAGCTCCTGCCTCTCCCCAATCCAAGATGAACAGAGCAATAGTGCTTAACTCCTGACGGATGGGGATGCGGTGGGAATAGCCCCTCTCCTTTAGGAACGGGGGGATTGCTGAAGACACCCCACCCGCCCCCCAATTCCCTCGAGAAAGGAATCGCAAGTTCGTCCAAGACCCAGTCCATAAAAAGAAAGAGAGGGCTTTATGGGGATTGCCTCTCGCGCTCCTGCCGGGCCCAGGTCCGCCATTCCTCCAGCACGTCCCACAGGGATTGCTCCAGAGGGATACGGGGCTCCCATCCCAGGCGCTCCCGGATGCGGGCCGTGTCGGCCGCGCTGATCGGGATCTCCAGCGGGCGGATGCGCTGGGGATCCACCTCCACCCGGACGTTCACCCGGGCCATGGCGAGGAGGCGCTCCAGCACTTCCCGGATGGGGCGGGGTTGGCCGGACCCGATGTTGTAAACCTCGCCGGGCTCTCCCCGTTCCAGCAGGAGGCGATACGCGCGTGCCACATCCCGGACGTCGGTGAAATCCCGCTGGGCCTCCAGGTTCCCTACCCGAATCACCGGCTCCTGCAGCCCGGCCTCGATCCAGGCAATCTGACGGGCGAACGAGGGAACCGCAAAGCGAGGGTCCTGGCCGGGGCCGATGTGATTGAAAGGACGGGCCCGGATGATCGGCAGGGCGTAAGCCGTCGCATAGAGCGCGGCCAGCCAGTCCTGGGCGGCCTTGCTGACCCCATACGGGTTAGCCGGGCGGAACGGGTGATCCTCTCGAACGGGAACGTCCTCCGGGCGGATCAGGCCGTAGACCTCGTTCGAGGTCACGATCAGAACGCGGGGCCGCAACCCCAGCCCCCGGATGCCATCCAGCAAATTCAGGGTGCCACGCACGTTGGTCTCAAAGGTCCCCCAGGGATCCCTCCAGGATTCCGCCACGTCGGACTGGGCGGCCAGATGGATGATCCCTTCCGGACGCACCACGGCGAGCCCCTGGCGGACAGCTTCCGGATCCCGGAGGTCCACCTGGGCCAGCCGCAGGCGATCCGGAAACCCGGTCACGGGCCGCCGGGCCCATCCCCAGAGCTCCCAATCCGTCTCCTGATCCAAGATGTGGGCAAGGTGGCGGCCGACGAAGCCGCCCACGCCGGTGATGAGCAGACGCAAAGGCAGTAGCTCCTCTTCCGGAATCGCGTCGAGAGCGCAGTTCCGAATTATATCGTAACGCCCCGTCGCAAATCTAACGCTCTGTTTCACAAGTTTAGGGCACGAGGCTGAGGCCTGAAAGCCCCTGGCCCCGCAACCCAAAGACGTTGCTTTCTCTCTCCGCCCCTCGGCCTTTTGGGCAGTGGAAAAGAGGGGGCTTTTCCTTACCCATAATCCACATTCTCATCACTACCTTGGGAAGGGAGGGCCGCGAACTGAAGATGGCATCCTTTGATCCTCGGGTTGATCGCTGACCGTCTGATACCCCTGGGGAATGGAGGAGGCTGCTTTTGGCCCCCTCCGTTCCCTGATTTTCTCCTCTGCTGATTACGTCTGCTGAATTTTTCAAAGGATGGCTGGAATCTGGATCTCGCCCCCCAAAAACGTCAGGGGATCGGTTGACGTCTCCCCTACCTTCCCATAGAATTCCACCAGATTAAGACCGGACTTTGGATGAACGGGGCGTGTAAATTTGTTGTCCGGGCGCTCCACAGATGTTTATTCTTAGATTGGGGGGGCGGGGGCCCTTGTCCCTCACCTCCCCACCCTCGATAGATCTTTCTCCCCCTCCCCACGGCCCTCTGGGCCATAGGAGGAGGGGCAGAAGGGGCCATTCGGTCCAGTTACAAAACCTGGGGAGAAGTGAACAGACGATTGTGAACGACATCACCCGGAGTGCTCCGGCGAATTCCCTTCCGGCGAGGTGAAGATTTATGCCAGCGCTCTCACCCATCCAGATCGCCCTTCTGATCACTGGTGTTCTTCTGGCCACTCTGATCCTGGGAGGCCTACTGGCAGTTTTAATGGCCTGGCTGACCCGGGAGGTCCAGATGGCCTACGGTCAGGCTCCGGCGACACCCGCGAAAGCACCCGCGCCAGCGGTAGAGGCGGCGGTCGCTCCCCCTGCACCCTCCCAGCGGATCGGTCCCTGGCCGTTTGTGATCAGCGGCCTGGCCTTTCTGGTCGTTTTAGCGGTCATCTTTTACCCTATGCCTCAACCCCAGGCCGCCGCACCCGAGACCTCCTCCGAGGGAAGCGCAGCGCCTTCGACCCCGGCTTCGCCACCGGTAGTGGCGGCGCTCCAGGGGAATCCGGAGAAAGGCAAGGAGCTGTTCCTGGGCAGCTGCGCATCGTGTCACGGAGCAGATGCGAAAGGATTGCCCGGATTGGGAAAGGATCTGACGACAAGCACCTTTGTGAAACAGCAGACCGATGTCCAGTTGCTGGAGTTCATCAAGAAGGGGCGCCCGGCGACGGACCCGGCGAACACCACCGGGGTGGACATGCCGCCGAAGGGCGGCAACCCCGCCCTCACCGATCAGGATCTAGCGGATATCATCGCCTATATGCGCACGTTTAATCCGCACCAACCATAGATCGTTGGGCAACGCCCGCGCTCTGGAGGTGGTGAGCCCGGATTGGGGAAGCTGATGAGGCTCCTCCCCGCGGTCTCGAAGGCCATGGAGGAGAGAGGGAAAGATGGGGGCGGTCGAGGCGGATGGTGAGCAGAGGCCAGGGGGGTGGAGCAGGCGATGAAGCTGCCCATCCCACCCCCCTGGCCCTACCCCTTGTCAGGGCGATGGAACCCTGTTAAAATGTAAACAGCAAACGCGCCCGTAGCTCAGCCTGGATAGAGCGTTGCCCTGCGGAGGCAAAGGTCGCAGGTTCAAATCCTGCCGGGCGCGCCATGGAACGTCTGCAGAGGCCGCCGAGGGGCGGCCTCTGCGGTTTTTATCCCCCGAACTCCGCTCACAGGGATCCACGATGATTCTGGCAGCCTATCGAGAGTGGGCTTCCGAACAGGTTCGACAAGCGCTGCAAGCCCTGGGCCTTCCGCAGTCCCTCCCTCTGGAATGGCGGGATCTCCCCTTCGCCTACACCTGGGGCATAGCCACCCCCCTGGCGATGCAACTGGCTGCGCAGGAAAAAAAGATCAACCCCGACCTGGATGTCCCGGCCCGGGCTCAGGAGATCGCCCAGCGTTTAGCAGAGCATCTGGCAGGGATCCTGAAGGGGGATCCCCGCTTTCAGCGGGTGGAGGCGGTGCGGGGTTACCTGAACCTTTACTTCAATCCTTCCCATGTCGCCCGTTCTGTGATCGAGACCGTCCTCCGGGAGGGGCCATCCTATGGCCGGGGCGCCCCGAAGGGCGAACGGGTGATGGTGGAATTCTCGCAGCCGAACACCCATAAGGCCTTCCACATCGGTCATCTCCGCAACGCCGTCTTGGGGGACGCCCTCTCCCGCATCCTGGACTTCGCAGGCTTCGAGACGATCCGGGCCACTTACCCTGGGGACATCGGGGCCCATGTGATCAAGTGCCTGTGGGGGTATCTCCGGTTTCACCGGGGAGAGGAACCGGCCGAGCGACGCGGTGCCTGGCTGGGCCAGATCTATGCGGAAGCCGAGGCCCGCCTGGAGGAAGCGGACGCTTACCGTCGGGAGGTGGTTCGGTTTTTGCTGGGCGCCTTCCGGGAAGAAGGGATCACCCCCTGGGTGCGGGAGTTCCTCCTGAACCGCCTCTCGGAGGCCCTGGTCGCCCATGCCGCTTCCGGGCCGATCGGTCAGAAGGATACCACGCTCATGATCCGGGCCATGGCCACGGGGGAGCTGCCGGACCTCGACGCCATCGTGGATAAGGACTGGCTGTGGTCCCTCTGGGAGGCCATGGGGCAATGGTTGGAGGAACTGGCGGAGAAGGCGCGAGGCCGACGGGGAAAGGGCGGGGAAGCCGATCGCCAGGCGGTGGCGGCCCTGCAGGCCCACTACCGCGCCATCGGCCATCGCCCGGAGGAATGGAACTACGAAAAGGAAATCCGGGCCCTCTTCGCCCGATGGGAAGCGCGGGATCCCGAACTGCTGGAACTCTGGCGGCGGACCCGCGAGTGGAGCCTGGAGGAGTTCCGTCGGATCTATGAGGAACTGGACATCTCTTTCGATGTTTGGTTCTTTGAAAGCGAAGTGGAAGAGGAAGGCAAACGGATCGTGGAGGAGCTGATCGCCCGAGGCATCGCCACAGACCTGCGACCTCACGGTCCGGTGGTGGTCGAGATCGATCGTCTCCTGGGGCAGGAGGGGAAGGAGGAATACCGCACCCTCGCGATCCTGCGCAGTGACGGGACCACTTTGTATTCCACCAAAGATCTGGCCCTGGCCAAGCGCAAATTCGAGGGATTTCACATCGATCGTTCCATTTATGTTGTCGATGTCCGCCAATCGCTCTATTTCAAGCAGATCTTCAAGATCCTGGAGCTGTGGGGCTTCCCTCAGGCCAGCAAGTGCTACCACCTGGCTTATGAAATGGTCACCCTGCCGAGCGGCAAAATGTCCTCGCGGGCAGGGACGATCGTGCTTTATGAGGACTTCGCCGCTGAGGCCCGGGAGCGGGCGCGCCGGATCGTGGAGGAGAAAAACCCGGAGCTCCCGCCGGAGCAGAAGGCGCGGATTGCGGAGGCCGTAGCGAAGGGGGTGATGAAATACAGTATGTTGAGCGTGGACAACAACAAGGTCATCGTCTTCGATTGGGATGCCGCATTGAATCTGGAGGGACAGACCGGCCCGTATTTGCAATACGCCCACGCGCGGGCCTGTCGCATCCTGGAGAAAGCCGAGACGCCGGTGCGGCTGGAGGGCGATCGCCTCTTCGAGACCCTGGAGCCCCAGGAAGTCGCGCTGATCGAGGCCATCGCCACCTTCCCCGACCTGGTCCAGTCGGCCGCGGAGCGGTATAAGCCTCTCTTGATCGCTAACTACGTTTTCGATCTGGCGAAGGCCTTCAACGAATTCTACCGGGATTGCCCGGTGCTCACCGCGCCCCCATTGATCCGGGAGGGCCGGCTCGCCCTGGTCGCCGCCGCCCGACAGACGATCGCCAACGCGCTGAACCTCCTGGGGATCCCCGCACCAGAGGTCCTCTGAGGCCTTAAAAGCACTCCCCGAAAATTCGTTCCCAGTCCCCCCCTGCGGTGAAGCTGGCTTGCCGATCGAGGGCTGGGGGATG
>NZ_JANWXB010000007.1 GCF_025055495.1 Thermoflexus sp.
CAATTTCTGACCACCCTGGCCGAGTTGATCGAAGAGCCCTTGGAGCTTCTCCACTAACTGCATAAGGAGGCTGGGGATGAGCGAGCAGGGGCGGTTACGAGGATCCGCCGCGCTGGCAATGGAAGGGATCCGGTCGGAAGAGCTTCCTTTGGGCGAATACGGCGTTCTGGTGGCAGGGCGCTGGATCCGCACGGGGGATGCCGTTGAAGTGCGAAGCCCCTACGACGAATCCCTGGTGGCCGTAGCGCATCGAGCTCGACCCGACGAGCTGGAGACAACGGTGGCTGCCGCTACCCGGGCCTTCGAGGCCACGCGACGGATGCCCTCCTGGAAACGGGCAGAGATCCTGGAGCGAATCAGCGCAGGGATCGCCGCCCGGCGAGAAGAGTTCGCTCGCACCATCGCCCTGGAAGCCGGAAAGCCGATCCGAACAGCCCGGGTGGAGGTCGACCGGGCGGTCTTCACCTTTAAGGTGGCCGCTGAGGAGGCCAAGCGGATCTACGGCGAGATTGTGCCCCTGGATTGGGTTCCCGGAACCGAGGAGCGCATCGGATATGTGCGTCGAGTCCCCCTGGGCCCCATCCTGGGAATCACGCCTTTCAATTTCCCACTGAACCTCGTGGTCCATAAGGTCGCTCCGGCGCTGGCTGCCGGCAATCCGATCCTGATCCGACCTTCTACCAAGACGCCAGTCAGCGCTCTCAAGCTGGGCGAGATCATCCTGGAAGCTGGATGGCCGCCGGAAGGATTCGCCGTGATTCCATGCACGACGCAGGATGCAGAGCTCCTGGTGCGGGATGATCGGATTCGCATGTTGACCTTCACCGGTAGCCCGGTGGTGGGATGGGGGCTAAAAGCCCGCGCCGGGCGTAAGCGGGTGACTCTGGAACTGGGAGGAAACGCCGGGGTGATCGTTCACCAGGATGCCGATCTGGATTACGCCGCAGAACGGGTAACCTGGGGCGGGTTCACCTATGCCGGCCAATCCTGCATCTCGGTGCAGCGGGTATACATCCATGAGGAAATCTACGAAACCTTTGTGGACCGTCTCCTGCAGCGGGTTTCCGCTCTCCGTGTGGGAGACCCTTTAGACGAAACAACCGATGTCGGTCCAGTGATCGATCGGGAGGCCGCCGAACGCATTGAGACATGGATTCAGGAGGCCATCGAAGGCGGCGCGAAAGTGCTGATCGGGGGACGGCGGACCGGGAACCTGTGGGAGCCCACGGTCTTGGCCTCGATCCAGGAGGATATGAAGATTTCCTGCCAGGAAGTCTTTGGGCCTCTGATCGGCCTCTATCGCTATGAGGATCCAATAGAGGCCATCCGCGCTGTGGATCGCAGCGATTACGGATTGCAGGCCGGGATCTTCACCAGTGACCTCCGGCTCATCGCAGCAGCCTTCGAGGGCATCGAGGTCGGCGGCCTGGTGGTCAATGATGTGCCTACGTTCCGCGTGGATCATATGCCTTATGGAGGCGTCAAACTTTCCGGTTTCGGCCGGGAAGGGGTGCGCTATGCGATCGAAGAGATGACGGAATTGAAGCTGATGGTTGTGAACCAGCGTTATAGG
>NZ_JANWXB010000064.1 GCF_025055495.1 Thermoflexus sp.
CCGGAACGGGTGTCCCTGTAGCCCGAGACCCTGACCCGATTTCAGGAGGTGGAAGATGGTTCCGCGACGTTTCTATCCCGTGATGGCGATGCTGGCTTTGTTGGGCCTGCTGCTGGCCGCCTGCGCGCCGGCGGCTACGCCGACCCCCACCGCCGCTCCACCCACGCCAGCTCCCGGGCCCACGCCCACAGCTCCGAAGAAGGTAACCATCACCATCTGGCATCAGTGGGATGGCAAATACCTGGATGCGATCACCCAGGTCTTCAAGGATTATGAGGCTGCCCATCCCGGCGTGACGATCGATCTCTCCCGACCTGAAAACGTGATGGACGCCCTCAGGGTGGCGATCCCTGCCGGACAGGGGCCAGACATCATCGGTTGGGCGAACGATCAAATCGGCAACTTGGCCCTGGCGGGTCTCATCGTTCCCCTGAACGAGCACGGGATCACGGAGGATTTCCTGAAGAACACCTATGTAGAGGTGGCGGCCAAAGCCGTGATCTATCAGGGGAAGATCTGGGCCCTGCCGGAAACCATGGAGGGGATCGGCCTAGTTTACAACAAGGCCCTGGTGACTCCGGAGTTCCTCCCCACGGATCCCATGAACTTCGACGACCTGCTGGCGAAGGCCAGGGCCTTCGCGGAGAAGAACCCGGGCAAGTTCCTCGTCTGCAACCAGGGCCTGGGCGGCAACGATCCATACCACGTGGCCCCGATCTATTTCGGGTTCGGCGTTCCGTCGTATGTGGATGAGGAGGGGAAGGTCTATCTGAACACTCCGGAGGCGCTGAAAGCGGCCCAGTGGATGCTTCAGTTCCGGGAGGTGGCCCCCAAGGAGACCAGCCATGACATCTGCAAATCCCTCCTGACGGAGGGAAAGGTCGGGGCCTGGTGGACCGGTCCGTGGGCCATCGCCGACATCGAGGCCGCTAAGATCGACTACGGGATCGCCCCGATGGGCCGTCCTTTCGTCGGCATTAAGACCTTGATGTTGAGCAAGAACGCCGTCGATCGTGGCAATGTGGCGGCCGCCCTGGACATCATGAAATATTTCACCAGCGCGGAGGTCCAGAAGAAGCTGGCCCTGGTCAACAAGACCATCCCCGCGCAGATCCAGGCGCTGAATGATCCGGAGGTGCAGGCGCTGCCCACCGTCAAGGGCTTCGGCGAGTCGCTGAAGCTGGGCGTGCCGATGGCCAGCACGCCTTATGCGGCAGCTCAGTGGGGGCCCGTCGGAGAGGCGACGGTGGCCATCTGGACCGGCGCGCAGAAGCCGGAGGATGCCCTGGCGGCTGCTCAAAAGGCCATTGAAGACGCCATCGCTCAGATGAAGTAGAAGGAGATGAGGGGGGAGCGCGCGCTCCCCCCTCGTCTTAGGCAGAGCCGGTTTGTGAGGAAGGGCTTTCGGGCGACCCCTCATCCCCTACGGGCCACTTCCAGGCTCCCCCGCGGTTTTGGGGGCTGGGGCCTGGCCCGCTTCCCTCCCGAAGGCCCCTGGGATCGGATTTGCCCCACGGCGTAACGAATGCAATACCACACAGGAGTGACACCGTTGGGAGCCAGCCGGGCGAGGGAGGATGGCCTCGCTCCCCGATCTCTCCCCTCCCCACAGCCCCCAGGGCCGTGGGGAGGGGAGAAAAGAGGCATCCTGCCCTCGCGATGGCCCTCCCAACAGTGTAACTCCTGTAAATCATGAGGCGTTGTTCATCGCTTCCCCAACAGGGGTGTGGAGGAGACAATGGTTGGACTGTCAGGCGCGCGCAAGAGCTTGTTAATCGCCCTGTTCGTGGCTCCAATGTTCCTTGGCGTTCTGGTGTTTAATATTTATCCTATCCTCCTGAATGTCTACATCTCGTTCACAAACTACAACCGCTTTCACCCCAATCCAGACTGCGATCTCTGGCTAAATAGCATCATGGAACCCCGGTGCTGGCCGATGTTTCGGCCGCGGCTGCCTCAAGGGCTGGGCACGCCCTTCACGCTCCAACAACCGATTTATCAGAATTATGTCGATTTGTTTGGCCGCCTGTTCACCCGCCGCGCCCTCGAGAGCCTGGCCCAGATCGCCCTCTGCCTGACCCCTCTCGTGTTCGCCTTTTTCCTCCATCGATACTGGGAACGCCGTCGAGGGCGGCTGGGCAATTCGGGCTGGGTCTGGGGAGGCGCTTTCCTGACCAGCTTCGCCCTGGCCGCCGGGCTGGATCTGCCCCGGGCGCTGGTGGATTTGATGGAAAGCGGGGACTTCATCGCCGTGGTCTTCCGCACGGTGCTCTTTGTGGCCACACGGGTTCCTCTGAGTTTTCTCCTCGGCCTGGTGCTGGCCCTGATCCTGAACCATCCTTCCCTGCCGGGTCGCACGTTCTTCCGGGTGGTGCTCTTCCTTCCCTGGGCAGCCTCCTCGGTGGCCATTCTGATGGCACTGGTCTGGCAATTCTTCTTCCGGGAGCAGGGGACCATCAATCAGCTGCTGGCGCTGCTGGGGATGAAAGGCCCCATCTGGTTAAATCATCCGTTCTCGGCTTTCGCCATTGTGGTTCTGGTGGATGTGTGGTTCTCTTATCCGTTTTTCATGGTCGTGATCTTGGGCGCCTTGCAATCCATCCCGTTGGAGCTCTACGAGGCCGCCGAGGTGGATGGGGCTTCCTGGTGGGACCAGTTGCGGCACATCACGCTGCCCCTGATCCGGCCGGCCGTGCTTCCCGCAACGGTCCTGACGTCCATCACGGCCTTCCAGATGTTCGGCACGGCATGGGCCATCACCGGCGGCGGCCCGATCACGGGGGTGGGCAAACCGGGAGCGACAGAGTTCGTGATGATTTATGCCTATAAACAGATCTATCAGCTCCAGAACTATGGCCGCGCTGCTGCTTTCGCGGTCATCATCTTCGGGATGCTATTCCTCGCTACGCTTTACAGCCTTCGCCTGACCCGGATCACGAAAGGAGCTTACGAATGAACCGGCGAACCAAACCCATGCTTCTTCTCGTGAATTATCTGGTTTTGGTCCTCGCCGCCTTCTTCGCGTTCTATCCAATCTGGTTCGCGATTCTGGCTTCCGGCCGCATCGGGGACCGGCTCTACACGTTGAACCTGTTGGGGATGTTCATCCCCACCGAGTGGACCTTTGAGAACTACCGGATGCTGCTCTTTGACCGGCCGTTTCTCATCTGGATCCGGAACAGCCTTTTCGTCGCGGGGCTGACGACCTTGGGGGCCCTTTTGCTTTCGACCTCGGCGGCCTATGCCTTCTCACGATTTCGCTTTCGGGGCCGGGAGTTCATGCTCATCCTCTTGCTGGCCATCCAGGCCTTCCCGGGAGTCCTCTCACTGGTCGCCGTGGCGCTGATCCTCACCGCCCTCGGCCTCTTCGGAAAGCATATGGGCTTGGTGCTGGCTTACACGGCGGGGGCCCTGGTGTTCTGCACGTGGAACCTGAAAGGTTATTTCGATACCATTCCGATCGACCTCGAAGAAGCCGCCATGATCGACGGGTGCGATCCCATCCAGGCTTTCCTGCGGATCACTTTGCCCCTCGCTCGACCCGCCCTGGCGGTGACCGCTCTCCTGGCCTTCCTGGGGGCCTGGGGGGACTTCGTCCTGGCCTCCGTGATCGTGCCCGCCCCCGATCACATGAAAACTGTGGTCCCCGCCCTCTATGGCTTGGCAAACAGCGTGAGCATCCCATGGGGCGAATTCGCCGCCGGGTTCGTGCTCATGGCGGTCCCGACCATTCTGGTCTTCCTTTTCCTTCAGCGTTTCCTGGAGGCCGGGCTCACCCTCGGAGGGGTGAAAGGATAAATCCTGGGGCCCATCTGTGGAGCCGTTCCCTTTCGGGTTCCCGCGTCACGCTGTCCGCTTCCTCGGGAAGTCTTTTTCCCCTTCCCACGGCCCTTTGGGCTGTGGGAAGGGGGGATACAGGGGGTGGGGCTATCCCGCCTCGTCTGACTGGCTTTTCGGTGCGCAGCTCTAGCCATGTGCTACGAAATCGAGGATCACATCTTCGGAGATCTGATCGAGCCGGCCCAGCGCCTGGCGTTGCATCAGGAGAGCCGGTTGGGCGTCCGGCATCTTCACCAGATTGTACCCCTGGATCCCGAGCCGGGCCATCCGATCGTTCTGTATTTGACCACGGCAGGCCCGACGCCCTACGAAGAGGCCATCTGCCGGTTCACCACGGATGACACAGACCCGGCCGGGGAGAGCGCCCGCGTTCTCCCCCTCCAGCACGATGGGGTGGAGTGGGACACCCTGCTGTGGGATTACGTCCATCGCTGGTCTGTCACGCTGCCTCCCCAACCCGCCGGGACGATGATCCGCTACCATCTGGCCGCGCGGGTGGCTGGAACGGACCGTTGGGTCTTCGCGGATAACCAGGCGCTAAGCGCTGAGGAGGCCACCGATTTCGCCATCTGGGTGGATAATGACCCGGTTCCCGATTGGGCATGGGATGCGGTGGTCTATCATATCTTCGTGGACCGGTTCTATCCCGGGGATGGTCGCTCGTGGCGGAATCCGGAGCGGCCTACCGGCTTCTACGGGGGGACCCTGCGGGGAGTGATTCAGAAGCTGGGATACATCCGCGACCTGGGCTGTAATGCCATCTGGCTTTCCCCGATCTTCGCCAGCCCTTCCTATCACGGCTACGACGCGATCGATCTCTACACGATCGAACCCCGTCTGGGAACTTTCGCGGACTTCCGCGAGCTGGTCGAAGCCGCCCACGCGCAGGGCCTTCGGGTCCTTCTGGATTTCGTGGCCCATCACTGGTCTCATCTCCATCCCACGTTTATCTCGGCCCGCGAAGATCCTCAAAGCCCTTATCGAGACTGGTATGTCTGGCGCCGATGGCCGGATGAATACGAGATGTTCTTCACGGTCAAGAGCATGCCGAAATTGAACCTTCGACCCGGACCCGCCCGGAATTATCTTCTCCGGTGCGCTCAATACTGGTTGGAACAGGGCGTGGACGGCTATCGTCTGGATTTCGCCTATGGGCCGCCGCGGGATTTCTGGGCGGATTTCCGCCGGGCATGTCGGGCCGTGCGCCCGGATTGTTGGCTGTTCGGCGAGGTGGTACACACCGCCGCCGTCCAGAGGACCTTCCAGGGGGTGATGGATGGGACGCTGGATTTTCTGCTGGCCTGGGCGTTGCGCGAAACCTTCGCCCACAAGCGGTGGGATTTGGCTCGCTTTGAGGCTTTTCTTGCCGCCCATGAAGCGTATTTTCCGGCCAGCTTTTGCCGACCTGCGTTCCTGGATAACCACGATATGGATCGCTTCATGTTCGTGGCGGGGAACGATGTGGATGCCCTGAAGATCGCCGCCTTGATCCTCTTTACGTTACCCGGCCCTCCCGTTCTTTATTACGGCACAGAGATCGGCATGACGCAGAAGCACCCCATCCATCGAGGAGGGCGAAGCTTCGATGTCGAAGCTCGTCAGCCGATGCGTTGGGAGGATGTCCCGAGCTCTGCGCTGCGGGAATATTTCCGCCGTCTCATCGCCTTGCGGCATGCTTATCCTGCCCTGCGCTATGGGGCCCGTCAGGTCATCCATCTGGATGCGGAAGCGGGCACCTATGCCTATCTCCGGACATGGCGGGAGAGCTCGGTTGCCGTGGCGGTCAACCTCAGCCCTCAGCCGCGCCGCGTCCGATGGCGATGGCCCCGGGAGGCCTGGATCCAGACGCCCCGGGATCAGCTCAACGGCTATACCGTCTGTGTTCGGGATGGTGTTCTGGAGGTGAATCTGCCGCCGAAAAGCGGAGCCCTGATCGCCTGAAGGGAGCGTTCGAGCGATGTGTGGGATACGATGGTCTTTCATTGTTCTCCTCATTCTGGTGAAGGGGGCATGCCGACCCATCGCCCCGCCCGTTCCGTCCCCTGCCCTCCCTACCCCGGTCCCCACCGAGACGATACGCCCGGCTCCCACGCCCACCTTCACCCTGCCTCCTTACACCACGCCGGCCTGGTTCCGGAGCGCTGTCCTCTACGAGATTTTTCTTCGTTCTTTCTACGACTCTGATGGGGACGGCGTCGGGGATCTACGAGGGATCATCGCGCGGCTGGATAACCTCCAGTCGCTGGGGGTTACAGCGATCTGGCTGACGCCGATCCACCCTTCCCCTTCCGATCACGGCTATGATGTGATGGACTATTTCCATGTGCGTCCGGAGTATGGAACAGTGGAAGATGTGCGGGCTCTGGCCGAAGCCGCCCACGCCCGGGGGATGCGGGTGCTCCTGGATTTCGTTTCTTCTCATCTGTCCAACCAGCATCCCTACTTCCGGGACGCCTTCGGCAATCCGGCTTCCCGCTACAGCGACTGGTTTATCTGGCAGAATGAGGCCCATACCCGCTACCTGAGCTTCGATGGCGTTCTGGCGATGCCCCGCTTCAACCATTACAACCCGGAGGTGGTGGCTTACCTGACTCAGGTAGCCCGCTTCTGGTTGGGCCAGGGGATCGACGGTTTTCGAGTGGACAATGCGACCTTTCCGCCGAAGGCGTTCTTCGTGGCCTTGCGTCGGGAAGTGAAGGCCGTAAACCCGGATGCCCTGCTGCTCGGGGAGTTCTGGGTGCGAAGCGTTTCGCGGCTGGCCCCGGCATTTCCCGATCAGTTTGATGCCCTCTTCGATTTCCCGCTTTATCACATCATGCTGGGCGACCCCAACCGGAACGGCGACGGCGTGCTATCCGGCCAGAGTGATCCGGTGCTCCTCTCGACCCTTTTCCGCGAGGAGGCCCAGCTCTTTCCGCCCCAGAGCCTGGCTGTCCGCTTCCTGTCCAACCATGACACCAATCGCTTGGCGACCGAGCTCAATCGGGATCCTGCCCGCCTGCGCCTCGCAGCAGCTTTCTTAACGGCTTTGCCCGGGCCGATCATGATCTATTACGGCGAGGAAATCGGGATGCTGGGTCAGAAAGGAGGGCCGCCGGCCTGGGACAACTATCGCCGGGAGCCCATGGACTGGTATGCCTCGGGGGAGGGGCCGGGCCAGACCACGTGGTTCCGCCCGCCGGATCGCTGGAACCTTCCAGGGGACGGCATCTCGGTGGAGGAGGAGGAGCAGGATCCGAGCTCCCTGCTGAACACCTATCGGCGGCTCCTCCGCTTGCGGGCGGAAACGCCCGCCCTGCGCGAAGGGGATTTCACCGTTCTGGAGCTCACGGCCTCCGCGCCGGGGGCGTGGGGTTTCGTGCGGCGGGCCGCTGGCCAAACCGTCGTGGCGCTTTTTAATTTTTCCGATCAGCCGCTCTCGGTGACGCTCTCCGCGTTTCCGTTCACGGCGTCCGCGCCGCAGGATCTTCTGAACGGCCGCGCCTTTCCACCCACGCAGGCCGGTCAGCCTTACGCGATCTCCATGCCCGGGGCCAGCGCGGTGTGGCTGGTTTCTCCACCGGGCGAATAGGGCTTGCATCCCCTGCGGTGGATTCCATGGGGTAGCGCTGGCCTGGGGCGGATCGCGCGCTCGGGCGGAGCTACCCAGCTTGCCCCGCTCCCCCCTCAGGAAGGCCTTCCAGGGGGGAGGGGCCATTCCCCCTCGTCCGACCGGCTTCGGGTGGCGTCCCTCCTATCCGGATTCCCCGGTTTCGACAGGCTCCCGCGCTCGATCCGGGGGACACAGGAAGGGCGGACCCTGGCGTCCGGCGTGATAGGCGTAGCGCTGCCCCCGGGCCTCCAGGACTACCCGGTAGCCAGGGGTGAGGACCTGCAGATACAGCCGCCCGGGTTCTGGGCACCCCAGG
>NZ_JANWXB010000101.1 GCF_025055495.1 Thermoflexus sp.
CGGGGGACTTGCGCAACCCAACCCCGCCCGGACGGCGGGGGTCCCTCC
Organism: Thermoflexus sp.; assembly: GCF_025055495.1. Lineage (GTDB taxonomy): Bacteria > Chloroflexota > Anaerolineae > Thermoflexales > Thermoflexaceae > Thermoflexus. Next base: position 49 of record NZ_JANWXB010000101.1, read on the forward strand.
CCCTTCCCCCCCCCCCCCCCGGCCCCGTGGGCCGTGGGGAGGGGGGAGAAAAAATCTTTCGGGGGCGGTGCAGGGGGCCTTAGACCCCCGCACCGCCCCCGAAAACCCCCAAATGAAAAATGGACAAAGCAGTAGAAGGGAATGTTTTCGGAGGTTGAAGAGTGAGGCTGGAAGAAATGAAATGTGTTCCGTGCCGGGGGGATGAGCCGCCTCTTGCCGAAGCGGAGATCGCGGCTCTGCTCCCCAGCGTTCCGGAATGGCAGGTAGTGGTTCGAGAGGGGATCGCTCAGCTGGAGAGGACCTTCCGTTTTTCGAATTTCCGGGAGGCGCTTCAGTTCACACTGGAGGTGGGAGAGCTCGCGGAGAGCGAGGGGCATCATCCGGTGCTGATCACCCGTTGGGGCCGGGTGACTGTGACCTGGTGGACGCACAAGATCCGTGGACTGCATCGAAACGATTTCATCATGGCCGCAAAGACAGATGCCCTTTACCGGAAGAGGGGCTCCTCCGGCTCATGGAGCGCTGCCGGAGACAGCCTTGCCGATCTTCAAGGGGGATAGGAACGCTCAGATTCTCAGATCCTCAGTTTTGGTAAACCACGAGAAAATCTCTCTTCCCCTTCCTTGCTCCCCAGCCCTTCGGGCCATCGAGAGGGAGGAAAAGGGGAGAGGCCATTTCAGCGGTCCAGTGCCCCTGGCCAGTGGAGGGGGGAAACCCTACCGGGGCCCATGAACCTCCCTTCGTTTCTTTGCAGCCAAAAGGGGCGTGGGGCGAGTCAGATAAAGCGACAGGCTCCCAGCCTAAAGAGGTTAAGGGTTCATCGAATGGCGGAAACGATCCTCGTCGTCGATGACGATCTGCAGGCCATCAAGTTGATCAGCCTGATGCTCCAGCGCAAGGGGTATCGGGTCACGCCAGCGACCAGCGGCACGCAGGCGCTGGCCAAGGCGGAGACCGAACAGCCTGATCTGATCATCCTGGACGTGATGATGCCGGATATGGACGGGCTGGAGGTTTGTCGGCGCCTGCGAGCCAATCCGAAGACCTCCGGGATCCCGATCCTGATGTTCACGGCGAAGACGGCGGTGGCGGATAAGATCGCCGGCTTCCAGGCAGGCGCCGACGATTACCTGACCAAGCCGGTGCATCCGGCGGAATTGATCTCCCGGGTGGAGGCCCTGCTCCAGCGAGCCGCTCGCCTGAAGGCCGAGGCCACCGCCGGGATCCACGCCGCCACCATCGGTTTCCTGGGCGTGAAAGGAGGGGTGGGAACTTCCACCGTGGCCCTGAACACCGCGGTGGTCCTCGCCCAGGGGGCTGGTCACCTTCCCCCAACGGTTCGAACGCCTCCCCCGGATTTCCGCTATCCTCGAGTGGTGCTGGCCGATCTGGCCCCCCACGGGGGATTGGCTTATCTGCTTCGCCTCTCCCAGGCTCTGGGGCTGCCGAATGTCCTGGCGTATCCGCCCCAGGAACTGGATCCTCCTACAATTGAGAAATATCTCACGCGCCATGTCAGCGGGCTGCGGATGTTGTTGACCCCTTACACCCCGCGGCCGGTGATGCTCTCCGCTGCCCATATCCGCACCCTGGCCCGCCATCTGGCTGTGCTGGGTGATTATGCGCTCTTCGAAATGGGGCATACGCTGGATGATGGGGCCCGGACGTTGCTGGGGGAGCTGCGTTATCTGGTTCTGGTCATGGAGCCCACCTCCTTAGCATTAGCTCATGCGCGTGAGCTCATCCACGTTTTATCCCAGCTGGGATGGGCCACTCAACAGCTCGGGCTGGTCGTCGTGAACCGCGCGGTCTCCGGGATCGCCCTTACCCGGCGGCAGATCGAGGAGGCGCTTTCCATCGAACCGATCGGCTTCATCTCCCCGGCTCCTGAGCTGGCTCATCAGGCCGCCGATCATGGCGTCCCGATCGTCATGCTTCAGCCGGAGGGCCTGTTGGCGGAACAGTTTCGCGAACTGGCCCGGCGTCTGGTGGCCCTCACGAGGTGAAGATGCCGATCCAGGCCCGTCATGTCCATCCATGGGACGTCTCACCCGAAGAGGCGGTCGCGATCCAGCAACAGCTCCGCTCCCTGGTGATCCGCGAGGGTCCCATGCCGGGACCCGGGGCGATCATCGTTGGGGTGGATGTCGGCTTTCGGGGCGACTTCGCCCGGGCGGCCGCGGTGGCCGTGCGGTTTCCGGAGCTTACGCCGCTCGCCCAGGCGGTTGCCGAGGTCCCGGCGATGTTTCCCTACATCCCGGGCCTGCTGGCCTTCCGGGAGGCCCCCGCCATCCTGGCGGCTCTGAATCGTCTGGAGGTCGAACCTCACCTGCTGATGGTCGATGGCCATGGGATCTCCCACCCCCGTCGGATGGGGATTGCGACCCATCTTGGGGTCTATCTGGATCTTCCATCTATTGGATGTGCGAAGTCCAAGCTGTGGGGGCGCTACGAGATGCCGCCGGATGAGCCGGGCGCCTGGACGCCCCTTCGGGATGGCGAGGAGATCATCGGCGCTGTGTTGCGCACGCAGGCGGGGATCAGCCCGTTGTTTGTCTCCATCGGCCATCGCATCTCGCTGGAGAACGCGATCGCCACTGTGATGGCCTGCGTTCGGGGCCATCGGCTTCCGGAACCGACCCGCCTGGCCCATCGGGCGGCCGGGGGAGCCGATGTGGTCTCCTCCGGCCGGCAGTCCCGTTTGCTATAAGGCTCTCCATTTCCTTCTGCTTCTCCCCCCAGCTGGAAGTGGTGAGCGATCGAGTCGACGCTGGGCCCTCCGCTGGTATCGGTTTCCCCTTTCCACACTGCGAAACGGTGCGGGAAGGGGAGGTCCAACACCTCTGGCAAGCATTCAGCGGCGCAACTTCGGTAGATCATCCATGGGATGGGAGAGGCATGACCTGTGATAGGAACCGGGTGGCCTCCGTCAAATCCGCCCAGGAGGCGTTTCTATGGCAAGGCTGCTGGTGGTGGATGATGACCCTGACGCCCGGCGGCTGATCGGGCTGGTCCTCCGGCGCGCAGGCCATGAGATCCTTTATGCAGAGGATGGTTTCCACGCGCTGGAGGTCATGAGCCGGGAGCATCCCGATCTCATCATCCTGGACCTGATGATGCCCGGAATGGATGGTTTCGAGGTTCTGGAAGCGATGCGCCAGCGAAAAGACCTCGTGGCTTTGCCGGTAATTGTGTTGACCGCGAAGACCCAGATCGCTCCAGCGGCAGGCCAAAAACTCCTGAATGTGCATGCCTATTTGACCAAGCCGGTTTCCGCTGAAACCCTGGTGCAAACCGTGCAAGAAACCCTGAAGGCCGCCCGTCCGCTTCTCACTCCGGGGGGCCGGGCATTGGAGATCGCCTGTGGGGAGAGCTGGCCGGGCAGCGCCGGGGAGTTCCTGGCCTCGGCGCTGGCAGTTGCCCTGGCCGCGCACGCCCCGACGTTCCTGATCGATGTGGAAGGACTGGGGCGAGGGGCGATGATCTTCGATATGGAGCCTCGTCTGACGACGGAAGACCTGGAGGTGGAGCGGGATCCCGTTCAGGGCCTGATCCCGATCCAGGAACGGCTCCAGGTTTGGTCCGTCTATGGGCGGCCCAGCGTCGCCAGCATCCAACGGGTGGCGGAGCGGCTGGCCCCCCAGGCCGAATTTCTGGTCTGGATGGTGGGGGATCCCGCCACGCCGGTGGCAGCTTCGATCTTTCCCCGGTGCCAGCGGATTTTCATCACCTTCGAGAGCCACGGGCCCGGGATGCGGCGGGCGCGAGGCGTGCTCCGCCAGCTGGAAGAGTTGGGCCTTCGATCGCCGCAGGTTCAGCCCATCTGGGTGCGACGCTGGGCTGTTCCCGAGCCGTGGACCGAGACTGAGATCCAGAACCGCCTGGGGGGCGTCCCCATTCGGGTCTGGCCGGTGGATCCGGTGACCGCCCATCGGGCCCTCCAGGAGGGCCGGTCGATCCAGGAGATCGAGCCGGAAAGCCCCACCGCCTATCGAATTCGGGAATGGGCCAGGGAGATCCTGGAGTTGGCAAAGGAAAGGAGGTTGCCTTGAGCCCGCAGGAGTTGCCATTGCCCCCGGAGCATTACGCCCGGCTTCGGGCCTGGGTGATCCAGCAACTTCGAAAGGGGTCGGAGCCGCCGCCAGTGGGGATGACGCCGGAGAACTGGCGCTGGGTCCGGGATCGGACGAGCCAGCTGCTGGCCTCTGCGCGGGTCTCCCTGCCTCCAGAGACGCTGGAGCGACTGGTGGATGAGGTCGGAGACGAGGTCGTGGGCTATGGCCCCATCGGGCCGCTGGTGCGTGATCCCTCCATCACCGAGATTATGGTTAATGGCCCTCATCAGGTCTACGTGGAGCGAGGCGGGAAGATCGTCGAAGTCGATGTGCGATTCCGGGATGAGCATCATGTGATGGAGGTGATCGAGCGCATCCTCAGACCCCTGGGGCGCAAGGTAGATCGGGCATGGCCCATAGCCGACGCCCGGCTCCCGGACGGCTCGCGAGTGAATGTGATCATCCCACCCTGCGCTCTGAACGGGCCCACCGTCACGATCCGGAAATTCCCGGCGCGGCAACTGATTGCTGATTCGAGAATTTTTGGAGTTGGGAAGGCTTCCTTCGGCAGCCTTCCCAACTCCAAAAAAGCCCTCTTGCTCATGATGAAATTACTTCAACCGGGCGGCCAGCGCCTGGCGGATCTCCTCCACCTCGGCATGGCGCCCCAGTTGCTTCTTGGAGAACACCAGTTCCCCGTTCACCCGAACCTCAAAGACGCCCCCGCCGGAGGGGATGAGCGTCCACGAAGCTACCTGGCCTTCGAATTCCTTGAGCAGCTCCTCGGTCAACCTGACCGCTCGGGGGAGATACCCTCAGACCGCGCAGTATTCGATTTCCACACGCAACATGCGAACCTCCACGCAGGGTTTCGATTCTACAGGCTGGGCCGGGGGCGTCGGCCCCCCCCCCAGCCAGGGCAAAAAATGCCCCCCCCTGACCAAGGGCATTGGTCCAACGGGCGGGGGGGCGCACCCAGGGCGCCGCGCGCGCCCCCCGGCCAG
>NZ_JANWXB010000131.1 GCF_025055495.1 Thermoflexus sp.
TCCCAGCGGATCACGATTGGGGTCTCGCCGCTGGCAATGGTCGCCGCCTTGGCGATCACCGGCACGAAATTCCCTACTTCGTTGAGCCTCTTGAAGAACTCCAGGCCAGGCATCGGGTTTTCAAAAGAGCCACCCATCGCCAACGCAGCCGCAGCCACCGACATAATCGCTTGGTTCGATGCGCGCGGGTCCCCAGCCAGCGCAACCTTGCCTTTGTATTCAGGCTTCAGCAGATCGGACCAACGCCGTGGCACTTCCTTAACAAAATCCACGGCCACCTCAAATCCCAGGATGCCGTAATAACCTCCCACCCAGTAACCATCTGGATGCTTCAAGTTATCAGGGATCGTATCCCAGGTGGAAACCTTATAAGGCATCGCGAGACCCTCAGCGATCAATTGCGGTGCGAATCCGAACCCGATGTCTAATACGTCCGGCGCCTGAGGCCCCTTGTTGTTCTTGTTGGCCTTCACCGCCTCGATCTCTTCCGCCGAGCTCGCGTCCGGGTTCAGCTCATTGACATGCAGACCGTATCGGGTCTTGAAGGTCTGGATGATCTCACCGTAGTTGCACCAATCGTGCGGCAGGGCGATGGTGGTGAGCATCCCTTCTTGTTTGGCGGCCTTGACCAGATCGCTCTCGGAACCGGACTGACCGCTGGGCTGCTGGACGCCGCATCCAGCCAATACGAGCGCCACAATCATCAGCATGGAGATCGGCCGCAATAAGACTTGTATCGTTTTCATCTCTTGCCTCCTGAATTTTTATTTTACATGCCACGGACAACTTCATGCATTGAATCTAATCCAACCGCTCCTGCAGAATTTTTCACGGGGCGGCCCATCCCGCCCTCAAGCCCGCCATAGGAAAACGGATCGCTGAGATTTCGATCCCGCTTCTCGCATGAACTGTCTTTCATGTAACGTCCGGGCGAGATCATACCGGACGATTTTCATCTTTGCATTAATTCTATGTAAAATCTATGTTAAGGAGATGTTAGTAATTTTTGGGAGTTGTGGAATTGGGAGCCCGTCAATAGACCTGCTTCTCCCCGCTCTTCCCGCGGCGTTATGGCCATGGGGAAGAAGGAGAAAAATCTTTGGCTCATACTCGGAACGCGTGCTGCTTCCCACGCCGCTTTGCCGTGTAACGAAGAGAGTAAGGGCAAGAGAGCTCAAGCCCTTTCCCGCCCTCGGTCAGTTCGCTCTCTGGCTTGTGCGAGTTTGGGACGTGAGCTGAATCTTTTTGGGGCTGGGGCGCCGCCGAAGATGGCGCCCTAGCCCCAAAATCCGCAGGAGAGCTCGGCGGATCTGTCGCATGGGGTGGCGCATGGCGTGGCGGTGGCAGGGATATACCTGTATAGGTGCTATGGCCTTATCAAGATCCTGGGAGGAGCTACTGCTTAACCAAGCGCTTGGGGTAACATGATAACCATCCCCCAAGTTGCGATGGGGAGCTCTCTCACGGGTTGGAAGGTCTACTTCCCGGGAAAGGGGGATTCAAAAGGCCACGGCAGGGATGGGCAACGACTTGGGTTAACCATACATTCGATGGAGTCGTGCAGCCCCAGTGCTGGAGGCCTCATCATGCACCGAGAGGCAGGACGATGACTCGTATCCGTCCTCCGCGTCATATCGTCTGGAGCACGGACACCGTGGATCTGTCAGATCCCTTCCAGCGCCGGTGGTATATCCGCCAGATCCTTCTGCATGGCCGGGCTGAGGACATCCGCACCCTGGACCTGGACGAGGTGGAAGCGCTGCTGGACCACCTGGATCTTCCGCTCCATCTTCACTCCCTCTGGAAGCGGTTCCTGGAACGCCGCCATGCTCAGGGGTAAGGGCTTGCTTCAACCCTTGCAAAAACGGTTTCTGACCTTCTGGTCCAGCCTGCCTGACCATGACCGGTTCTATCTAAGCGGCGGAACCGCGCTGGCCGAATTCTACCTTGGGCATCGGATTTCCTTCGATCTGGATTTCTTTACAGCGGAGGAACCGCTCATTCTACCCACCTCCCGGCGGATCGAAGCGACCGCCCCCATGCAAGGATGGGAAGTTTCAGTCATACGTCGCTTCGTCTCGTTTGTGGAGCTGACCCTCGCGGAGAGAGGGGAAACATTGCGAGTAGAGCTTGCTCTGGATGCGCCATATCGGCTGGCACCGGTTGTTCTTTCCGAATATGGCGTCTGGGTGAATGACTGGCTGGACCTGGCGGTGGACAAACTGCTGGCATACTATGGCCGGGCCGAGCCTCGGGATGCTGTTGATCTGTATTTCATTTTTCAGCAGGAACCGGTGGAGAGGTTGCTGAAGCTGGCCGCTCGAAAAGATCCCGGCTTTGACCTTTACTGGTTCGCCGTCGCGTTGAACCGGGCCGCCGACTTCCCAGACCGAGCCAACGCTTGGCCAGTGAAAATGTTGCTTCCCTTTGACCCGGTGGAGCTGAAGCGTTCCTTTCAGGAATTGGCCCTGGATTTGATGGCCCGGATCACGCGATCGGCGAAAGAGCGTTGATGCAAGGCCTAACTCCCTCATGTTAAGGATGATTCGGCTGGGTCCGGGTTGGGGAGGAAGAGGTGGCTTTTCCCCTCAACGCGAAACGGCCTGGAGAGGGGTCAGAAAAATGGGATGACGGGGCGGACGATAAAACCGCCTGCCCCGCCATCCCAATCCCCGGTTTGCAACTCCCCTCTGAAGACAGCTCCCATCCCACGAGCAATGTTGCAGGAAAGAATCATCCCTATGGACTGGAGGAACCACCAACCCATTCCGGCCGACTTGAGTTTTAACGTGTGATCTCGAACAGGGCTCCCTCCGTCTGGCCATAGATCTCCGGGAAATAGAAGGCATATGCGCGGGCAGGACGCACCTGGAACCGTCCGGCCCAGCCGGCCCGGATTAGATACGTGTATTCATAGGTGCCCGGCGGGAGATACTCGGCGAACAAAGCGGCCCGGTCGTCATAGAGGGCCACATGCCCGAACCACCACCAGCCCCACCATCCGTGGCCACCGAAGGGATCCGATAGATCCACCCGTCGCAACTCCGGCGGCTGACCAACCGTCGGGGACGTCTTCAAGGAGGGATCGATGGCCTCCGCGCCCGCCGGATAGGGATCCTCCAGCACCAGATGGTGCACCGATCGGGGGACCACCAGGGTCAGCCGAACAGTCAGGATATCTCCGACGCGGGCCGAGGTGACCGGGGTGCACGGCTGCCGTCGATCCTTTAGACACGGATCGTCCATCCGGAGATATTGGCGGCTGAGGGTCAGCCCTCGCGAGCGCGGCGCAATCCGATCCACCGGTTCCTCCAGGGCCAGATGAACGGTGTAATACAGCACCCCAGGCCCGGCGCTCCGCGAGAGCTCCAGCGCATTCCCAACCTCCCGCAGCAGCCCCGCCACATCCTGTCGCAGGGTCACCGTCTCCTGAAGGCGAGCTGGATCCACCGCCCCGGATCCCAGGACCTGATCGTTCAGACGCGCCGTCCAGGTGTAGTTCCCTTCCAGCTCCCCGCTTTGAATCAGCCATTCCGTGAGGGCCATCAGGGCCCACGCGGTCTCCTGGGTGGTCTCCCATCGGTCCGCCTGCCGGGTAGCCATCAGCCCCCGAACCGCCTGGAAGGCCAGCGGGTTCTTCGGGTCCAGACGCAGGATGCTGAGCAGGGCGATCGCCGAAGTCCGGGTGTCCGTGTTCCAGTTGAAATCATCCAGGCCCTTCTCCTCCCAGAACGCCCCGGTAGCCGTGACGCTGGCCTGCTCCAGCACGCCGTTCAGCAGGGTCGGGATCAGCGGATGATCCGCCTGGGCGCGGCCCAGGGCCATCGCCAGGAAGGCGCGGGCATACAGCGCCAGCTGTTCCTTCTGGGCCTCCCACAGCGCAACGATCCGGCCGACATCCCCACTACCTGCCTCGGCCATGGCGAACAGCATGAAGGCCTGCCGGTTGGCCTTCCAAGGAGGCAGATCCGCCGGCGCTTCCAGGGAACGGCGCAGGAAGGCCACGCCGCGCTCGATGACCCCATCGGCCACGGCGAACCCGCTGGATCGCGCCTGGGCCAGGGCGAAGACCGCGTAGGCAGTGGTCAGCGGATCGCTCTCCATCGAGGTGAACCAGCCCCATCCACCGTCCGCGTGCTGGCCTGCATACAGTTTCTGCAGGCCAACGGCGATCTGTTCCCGAAGGCGCTCTTCCAGCTCCGGACGCGCCAGGTTCAGGCGGAGAAGGGCCTGATAGGTGGCGATGTTCGGCAGGAAGCGGCTGATCGTCTGCTCGGTGCACTCATATTCGAAGTGCTGCAGCCAAGCCAGGCTGTCCAGGGTGGTTGCAGCCAGGGAGGGTGAGAGCCGCAGGGTCATGGTCCCCCCAGTGACCTCCGGTTCCGGTGGGATGGCGACGATCTCCAGCCGGGGCTCCGGCGTCTCCAGCATCCCGGCGGCGGCCACGGTCTCCAGGCTGACATAGCGGAGCACCGGGATCATGCCATCCGGACGAGCCAGGGTCGGCTTGGTGGCGTCCCGGAGGCCGCCGCCCTCCGCATAGAAGGTCAGATCCACCGCCTCGACCCGTTCCACCGTGCCGGTCCATTCGAAGCGGGCCATGCCGCCGGGCGGCAGAGTTCCCTCCTGAGCGGCAGGCGTTTCCAGGGCCAATCCCTTCGCCTCCAAACGTGTCGTCACCGTGAGGGGTCGCGGGGTGTTATTGTGAACGGCGGCGCCCAAGGTCACGCGATCCCCGGCGATGAAGAACCGCGGGACGCTGGGGCGGATCAGCAGGTCCTTGGTGCTGATCACATCCAGCGCGGCCTCGCCTACGCGGGTGTCCAGAGTGACCCCCTTCGCGGTGATGCGCCACGTCGTCAGGTTGTCTGGCAGGCGCACGGAGAAAACCGCCGTTCCGCTGGCATCGGTCCGCAGGACCGCGTTCCAGTAGGCGGTGTCGGGGAATTCCCGCCGGATCTCCCCGAAGGCCTCCGCGATCCCCCCGCCGCCGCCCTTGCGTTCCCGCGCGATCCGCAGGGTCACCCGGTTCAGGTTGTAGATCAACGAGACCCCGGTGAGGATGGACAGGTTACGCCGACCATAGAATCCCTCCACGATCGGCGGCGTGTTCGGATCCACCAGGGCCAGCACCGAGGCGTCTACCACCGCCACCGCCACTTCCGCCGGGACCGGCTGCCCGTCGGCATCGGTCGTGCGGACGGTGACGGTCATGGTCTCGCGGGGGCCATAATGGGCGCCAGCCGCCACGTCCCGATCCGGGATCAAGTCGATGCGGAGGGTCTGGCGCGTGGGCTTCACGGGGAGATTCACCAGGCCCATCTTGAAGCCCGGAACGGGGTTCTCCCGCGTTATGCCCTGGATGAGGATCACGGAGACGAAGACGTTAGGCGCATCCTCTTCGGAGAGGGGAATGGCCAAGGTGGGTGCGTTTCCTTCTAAGGTGCGCACCTCTGCCCGCCGGATGCGTCCGCGCTCCACCGTAATGAGGGCGGTCACCGTCCCGGTGAAGGGGGAGGGAACCAGGATCGTCGCCGTATCCCCCGGCGCATACTCCCGTCGGTCGGCGATCAGCTCGATGCGATCGTTGTTCTCCTGACGCCAAGCCACTGCTCCCGGTCCGGATACCCAAACGAACTCCGCGCTGCGCACCCGACGGCCTTCCGCGTCGACGCCCTCCGCCTTCACCACATAGGTTCCGGGATCCGGCGGGATGAAGGCGAAGCGCCCGGTGCCCTCCGCGTCGGTCCGGAGCGTGCCGCTCATCACCGCCGTGTCGCTATAGGTCCAGGTCCACATCGGCCCGCGGTCGGTCTCCTGCATCACGCTGAACCACTCCCGCCGATAGGCGGTCCAGTTCAGCGCGACGCCGCCGACCGGATGGCTCTCCCAGTCCACCGTCTTCGCCGTGAGGGTGAGGGGCTGGCCGGCTTCTCCCACATAACGCTCAGCCTGCAGGCCGATGTAGAAACGGCCGGCGTGGACCACCACCTCCGTCCGGCCGGCCACCAAGTTATCGTTGGGATCAGTGACGCTGGCCTCCAGGATGACCGTCTGGCTGCCCGCCTGCTTTCCCAGATCCGCGGGAAGGCGGAGGAGCAGGCGGCCCTGCGCGTCGGTGGTCCCACTGCCGCTGGCGATGACTTCCTCGCCCTCTCCTTCGTAGGCGCTGTAGGGATCATAGTCGGTCCAGGAGTAATACCCCGGCCCAGTGTATTCGAAGAAATAGGGCCGGGCGCGGGCGGTCCATTCCACCTTCGCTCCCGCCACGGGGCCGCCGAAGTAATAGGTGGCCTCCAGCAGCGCCTGGATGGTTTCGCCGGTGACGTAAGCCGGGCGCTCCGACGTGAGGGTCACCCGGAACTCCGGCCGGCGATAAGCGGCTACCAGGAAGGAGACGGAATGATAATAAAGGCCGGGCGGGAGATCGGCCATCAACGTATAAGGGCCGAGAGTCGCATCCTCGGCTAGCGGGAAAGCGCCTTCGGCGGTGCCGAAGTCATTGAGCATGAGGGTCGTGGAGTAGACCTCGCGGCCCTCCGGATCCTGGATGAGAACAGGGAGCGTTCGGGTGGTCGGCAGGGTATAACGGGCGTCCTCATCGGCGCGCACGATCGCCTTAAAATGCACGACCTGACCCGGCCGGTAGATGGGTTTATCCGTCTGCCAGTAGACCCGGAAGCGAGGGGGCTCGTAATCCGCTGGAAGGTTAAACACCCACGGTTCGATCCCATCCGACCAACTGCTCGCTCCGATCCCGAAGCGGCCGCCCGGAGTTCCGGCCACCGCCACCCGCATCCGCCAAAGAGGAACCGGCTCGGGCCATTGGAACCGCGCGATCCCATCCGCGCCGGTGGCGCGGACGCCCCGGATTTCCACCCGGCCTTCATCCGCTTCGAACAGCTGCACCGATATCCCCTGGACCGGCCGGCCGGAGGCCATGTCGGTGACCCAGACCAAAGCCTCCTGAGGGGCCACCTTCACCACCACGTTGAGATCCACAGCGGCCATCAGGTAACGACCTGGGCGGTTTTCCGTAGAAACAGGGACGTCTATTCGGAGATGGTAAAGGCCGGTGGGAAGGGTCCGGCGGACCGGACCCGCCAGCGGGATGCGGTTCAGCATAATGACATCGGTGATCACTTCGGGGACCGTGAAGGTCCAGCGGGCCACCAGCGCTTCTGTCGGCGCAGTGTAATGGAAGGTGGCCTCGGGGTCCCGGCTCAAGGCGATAAACTGTTCCAGGCTCAATCGAGCCAGGGTGAAATCCACCCGGCTCAGATTTCGGGTGGAGAGAAAGGCCGTGGTCTCCGTGTAGGTGCCCACGAGGGCCAGCGGGGAATAAGGGCTGCCGACGTTCAGATACGCCAGCGGATCCAGGTGCTTGACCGTGAACGTGAACGTGTGCTGGCGATCCAGTCGGTTTCCATAGCGATCCGCGATCTCCGCGCCGATCGTCAGGGTGTAGGCCGTCCCAGGTTGCCAGCGACCGGCGAGGGTGAACACCCCGCTCTCCGGGTTCCAGCTGGTGAACACCTGGGTGACCGAGATCGGCGGCTCGAAGCGGAGATTCGGCCAGACGGTCTCCGGACGGATGGCCCCGGAGCTGAAGCGAAGCTCGATCGAGTCGCCGGGGTCCAGGCGGCTAAGGCCTACTGGGCTCAGGCTGGTGCTCTCGAGGCGTGGGTACGCGGGGGTAGTAAAGGCCCAGGCAACGGCCCCGTCCAGAGTAGCCCCAGAAGGGGCCGCCGCGCCCCGTTCTAGGCGGACAAAGTAGCGGGTCTCCAGCTTCAGTGGCTGAGCGGGCCGGAAGATGACGGTCTGGCTGATCCATTCGAAGCGTCCGGGGATCGCCGGCCCATCCTCCGCCCCCTCTCGCATGGAAAACGCCGCCTCCACGGAGGCCCGATCCATCTCCATGTTGAATGTGATGGAGATCGGCGCGCTCAGGTCCAAATCCATCAGTCGACCGGGCCGGGGGGCGTATTCCAGCACCGTGGGCCGGCGGATGGTAAAGGTCCAGGTGTAATCCTTTTCCAGCGCCACGCCGGTGAGATCCTTCAACCCGGCAACCACCCGGGCCGTGTAGGTGCGGCCGGCCTCCCACGTTCCCTCCGGCTGGAAGGAGTAGATGCTGGTGTTGATCCATCGGCCGGTCCCGCGGATCGGGGGATCAAAGGCCAGGGGCTGCGGGAGATCGCCCGGGGCCAGGTCGCTGCGCAGAGGAACCACCGGCCGGTTGAAGATGACGGTCACGGGGGCGCGGGGATCCACATCTCGCGCGTCAGGGGCCGGGATCACCTCGGCCACGGCGAGGGGAGAAGCGGTGCGGAAGCGGAAGGCCACCGGGCGGGCCAGGGGTTGGCCGTTGCGGGCCCGGGCGTTCTCCAGCCGGACCTCATATTCGGTGTCGGGTTTCCAGGGAGCCTGGGGGAGGAACCGGAGGATCCGGTCGCCGGCCTCCCATACGAAGCGGCCGGCAACGGCAGGGATCAGACGCAGGTTCGCTTCCACCGAAGCCCGATCCATCGGTTCGCTGAAGGCGAAGCGCAGCGGCATCTCAGGGGTGACCTCCTGACCCGGCTCCGGTGTGCGCGCTACCAGGATAGGGGGCAACCGCGAGATGACAGGGGTTGGAGTCGGCGTGGGGCGACATGCCTCGAGGAAAACCAGCGCCGCCATCAGAAGAGCCAGCCTTCGGAGAACCTGACGTCGAGCGAACATTCAACCCCCCTTTCTTTCCAACCTGAATGGGTGCAGGGAGAAGTTGTCCTCATTCGAAGGGGACGAGCCGCTGGTGATGAAACTGCCGCCCGCGCGTCCCCGATTATCACGGTAAAACGAGATCACCACGTATCGCTCTCAATAGCGGCGCCGCCAATCAAATACGTATTGACCCGCTTGGTTGCAATCCTGGTGGTTGATCACGACAGGTGGCGAGAGCGGGCGAGGATTGCCTGGGCTTTCCACGATGTCGATGATGAACTGGAACGGCTTTGCATAGTCGGCGGGATTCAAGGGAGCGAAACCCCACAACCCGGGCGCGCGGCCGCCGCTCTGCTTGTAATCCTCGCAATTTCCATCGCCTGGCGAGAGACAGACCTGCTCATACCCGCTTCCTGAAGGGAAGAACATCCGCAGGCGATACCATACCCCATTCAACGGGTTGCCTGCCGCATCTCGAATATACCCCTCCATGTAGACGGTTCCGCAATTCGGCGCCACGGACATTGGCTGCGGATAAAAATCAAAGGCCGGTGTGGGGGAAGGGGTGGGCGTGGCCGTGGGGCGCGGGGTGGGCGTGAAGGGAGGGCGAGTCCGCGTCGGCGTGCGGGTTGGCGTGGGTGTCTCGGTGGGCGTTGGGGTGAACGTCGCCGTCGGCGAGGGCGTGATGGTCGGGGTAAAGGTGGCCGTCGCCGTTGGCCGAGGTGTGCGGGTGGGCGGGAAGGTCGCTGTAGGCGGCACTTGGGCCACCTGGAACGGCCCTCCCTGGCAGGCAGCCGCCAGCGTGCTGACGAGAACAGCCAGGAAACGCGCGCTTCTTGAACGCATTTAACCCCCCTCCGGATTTGCGGGTTCTTCTCCATCGGGATGCTGCAAGGCCCGCAGCAGATAATACCGCAACCGGCGGGCGACTGTCCAGCGACCCTTCGGTCGGGTAAGGACCTCCACCCGGATCGTGAACGTGCTCTCGCCGATCCCCTCGATGCCCGTGATCGTCGGAGAATCCAGGATATCCCCTGCGGCCTCAGGGTCCTGCTGGAGGGCCCTGGCAGCGGATCGGAGAGCCGCCTCCAGCTGCTCCACCCGCATCTCCCGGGGTGCAGGGAGATCGACAGACACCCGGGCCCAATCCCGACTGAGATTGCTCACGACTCCCAGCATGCTGTTCGGAATCACATGCAACGTGCCGTCCATATCCCGGAGATAAGTCGCCCGCATCGTGATCCGCTCTACCGTCCCGATCAGCCCGGCAGTCCGGATCGTGTCGCCGATCCCAAAGGGACCCTCCAGCACGATCACCAGACCGGCGAGGAGATCCCGGATCAGGCTCTGGGCGGCCAGGCCGACGACCAGCCCTGCAAGCCCGGCGCCGGTCAGGATCGGTGTTAGATCCAGGCCGAACAGGGAGAGAAGCATTAGGATGGCCACAGCGCCCGTAAGAGCCCGCAACAAGCTGCGGATCAGCGAGAGGGCTGCCTCGATCCGCCGCGCTCGGTCCGGATCCAGCCCGGGCCACCGAAAGCGGAGGACATACCCAATTCCCCACCACAGGACCCCGGCGAGAAGTAGGATCAGCAGCGCGCGCCACAGGGCTTCCATATTCGACCGATCGCATCATCGCCATATTGTGTTGAGAAGCTGGGCGGGCAGCCTTGGGCCCCCCGCCCAGCCTCTGAAAAGATCTTTCGCCTCATGCGCAACTTGGGGCGGTGAATCCGTGGGGGTCGCCCTCTCAAGAGAGGCAGGCAAAGCCCCTCCCCCCTTTCCCTCCCTCTTCGAGGCTTCCTTTGGGCCTTGAGGAGGGAGGGAAATATCGTGTGAGGCTGAGGGCCGCCTTCGGCGGCGTCCCAGCCCCAACCCCCGAGGAGAGCTTAGAAGTTGCACATGGCATCTTTATCTCTACCAAGGGGTGCTGGGAGCTTCTTTCCCTTCACCAGATCGCATCCGGGAATGTGCATATCCCAGCGTGATGACCCACCCGCTTATACATTTGAACGCCATCGAAAGGCTCTCCCAGGATGCCATCATAGATCGCCCAGGAGCGGCCGCGAACGGTTCGCTCCATCCCAGGCTGACGGAAGGGCGTGGAGCCATCCAGCCGCTGATACAGTTCCCCACCCGGCTGGAACTCCCGATGGATCCATTCCATTTTCGCCCGTCCCCGGATATAGCCACAGCCATACCGCTCAAATAGAATCGCCGCATGATAGGCCAGGGGCTCGACTAGAAACATATCGTGGCCCAGGCGGGCGATGAAACGCTCGAACAGTGGAAGCATATGTTTGGTCAGGCGCAAGCCCCTCCTCACCTGGCCCGGGGCCAGGCCGAACTGCATCGCTGCGATCTCCGCCTCGATGTTCCGGCCCATCACGCCATACTTCGTCGGCCGCCCCTGCCAGTCCCGATCCACATCAAAGCGCGGGGATTCTGGATCATTTGTCATGAACAGCAGGACGATGATCCGATTATGCATGGTCTCCGCAAAATGCAGGTAAACCAGTGGATCCCGATCGTCCAGACGGCGCCAGATCCGGATCTCGACATCCGGGCCACCCGGGGGCGCGTCCATCACGACCAGAGGACGCCCTTCCGGATCGCTGAGGGTAAGGGGATCAATCCCATACCGTTCCAGAAGGAAATCCGGGATGAGCGTGCGATAAATCGCCTGCTTGATTGGATCCGGCAGGCGATTGATCTCCCGGATCGAGGCCAGAGTGCGCCCTTGGACGACAAAGCGTTCGTTTAAGATCTCGACGGCCATTCTTAGCTCTTTGCCCCGCGCGCGGAATTCAGAGCCAGGGCGGCAACCTCCAGTCACCCCCTGGACACTCCTGGAAATATTAAATACCAGTTGGGGGCCAGTCGGACCAGGTGGTATGGTCCCGTCCCCTGAACGATCTTGCGAGGCTGGGGTGCCGCTCTCACAGCGCCCCAGTCCTCTCGAAGACTTGTTGTGTAATTCTCGCTGAAATTTCCTTGCCTGGGGCCCTTCAGGTCGTATGGAGGGGGGCAGGGATGCGGGAGGCAGATCAGCGGGGGAATTCATCGTGCGGAAGCTCGGACAGCCACGTCCGAACCTCAGACGCAAAACGCCGGAAAACCTCCGGCGCTTTTTCGAGGAACTCGACCACCCGTGCGGGATCGATCCGGACGTATTCATGGACCAGAATGTTTCGGAATCCCCCCGCCCCACGCAATCGGTCGTAAAGGGTTTCGGTGATCACTCCCTCTCGCCGGAGCGCCCGCAGCAGATCCTCATAGGTTTCCGCTTCATAGTGAAAACGGGCGACCAGGATATGATCCGCGATCTGGAAGATCAGCGTCAGGCCCGCCAGCAAGCCTCGCTCGGCCGCCCATCGCCGATGAAGATCGGTTTCCAGATCATGGGCGGTAAGGACGCGGTAAGGCTCCAGCGCATCCGCCACGCGCTCGAGCTCGAGCAAAGCAGACCACAGGAAATCCCATCGTAGCGCCATGGTTGGGAGTCCCCATTGGAATTCACGGGCCTGGGCCAGGACCCGGGTTCGGGTGTCTCGCGCGGTATCGCGAATTCGTTGCTCAAACACCTGCCGTTCAGCCTCCGAGCGGGCGAAAACACAGCGTCCGGTCTGAAGGATTTCCTGCTTCAAATACAGGGGCGCGGACTGCAGGTCGACAAGATCCACACGGTCAGTTCCCAGAGCGATGGAGAGATCCGCATAAAGCGGAAAGATGGAGCATCCCTCCTCCGGGAGCACAGCCAGATCTACATCCGCGGCCTTCGGATCACCCCGAGCGACGGATCCGAATAGATACGCCAGACGCACCGGATGTCGCCGGAATAGAGGTTCCAGATTTTCCAGACGGCGAGGCAGATCCGGCGCAAGAGGTGGAAGATCCCTATAGCGTTCACGCACGCCCATTTTGTTCCCATCCCGCTTTTGGAGCCTATCCAAAACCGAAACGCTCTTCGGTCGCGGGGGGCCTCATTCTCCTCTCAACCCGCCGCCTTTCGTGCGGGGCCGAAGGTGCTCGGCCCCGCCTCCCCCCACAGAAATCCCAGCCCATGTTCAGAACATGGGCCGCTAAGCCAGACCCAAGCGCAGGCAGAGGTTGGGGTGGTGGAACGAGCGGCCTCGCCGCCTACCCCACTACCTCACGTCACGAAGGGGATCCAGGCGATTCCGATCCGATCCCAGATAGAGGCAGGAAAGCCGGAGCAATCGGGAAGTCGGCGAAATCCCTGCTCCATCCCCAAGCTTGAGCTCACCGGGGAACGCGCCTAATCGCCTCCTTTCAGGGCTCGTTCGATCTCTCGGCGGGCCTCGCGTTCAGCGATGGCCCGTCGCTTCTCATATTGCTTCTTGCCCTTGACCAGGGCGATCTCCACCTTCGCGAGCCCTCGTGGGTTCAGATAAACCTTCAGTGGAACAATCGTATATCCTTTCTCCTGAGCCTTGCCGATCAGGCGGTTGATCTCGTGCCGGTGAAGCAACAGCTTCCGAGGCCGGCGCGGATCCGGATTCTCCCGCGCGGCAGGCTCGTAAGGTGCGATGTGAACGTTCATTAGCCACAACTCCCCATCCCGGGGGAGCACATATCCTTCCCGCAGGGAAACCTTCCCCGCCCGCACGGATTTGATTTCGCTGCCGGTGAGGGCGATGCCGGCCTCGTAGGTCTCCTCGATATGGTAATCGTGGTAGGCTTTCGAGTTAGTGGCCACGACTCGAATGGATTCTGATTTCTTCCCCATTGGAGCAGCTTCCCCCTGTAAGACAAACCGGCGGTGCCGATGGGCCTCCAAAGGATTGGCGGCCAACCCCTTCCCGCGGCTCAAAGAGCCACGTGGGGGAATCATCAGCATGTTTCCAGTTTTTGCAATCTACGGGCCATGGACCATCCAAAGGACATCAGAGGGAGGGGAGAGGGTCCCCTCGCAGCTTGCGCCGCACCAGATTCAGAACCTCATCCGCCATCCGTAGCGCTTCGGCTGCCATCGCCCGGTTGTAAATGCGTGCAGGGATGCTGTCCGGCACACTGTTTGGATAGCGGGTGGGGAGATAATAACCATCCAAAGGAGCCACCTCTGCCCGGAGCGCCTCGAACTCTGAATCATAACGCCCGGCCCACCGGCATAGTGCCTCGACGGAATGGCCGATGACCAGCTCTTCTCCCTGGGCATAGAGAAATGCCTTCAGCGCCTTCTCGGCGATCTGCTGAGCGATAAAGCACGCCAGATGATAGCTCCCCCCCTCAAAAAGGAGGCGGGCTCCTTCCCGATCGGCCTCGGCTTGCTCCAACCAGCGAAGCCCTTCCGCTCGCGGGTCACGCCGCATAAAGCACCTTTCCCTCCATCAGGGCCCGGCGGATCAACGGGCGATCCGCCATCCGCGCCATCTCCTCGGGAGTGTAAACAAAAAGATCCACGGCCACTCGGGGTTGCAGACGTCGATAAAGCTCTATGGTTCGTTCCATAAACCCCAGCGGCGTATCCCAGATTACCAGCAGATCCAGATCGCTACCCAGCCCCGCCTTTCCCTGGGCCACGGATCCGAAGAGAACGATCCGCTGCACCCCGATGGCCTTCAGGGCTTCCACAAGCCGGGGCAGCTCCGCTTCCAGATCGGCCCGATAGGCCTCTCGACGTTCTCGAAGCCAGCGCTGGAATTCCTCTTCCAAGGAGCGGGTCATCGTGATCATCCCTTACCACTTCGGTAGTTTTCGCCTTGCAAGCGATAAGCTCTTTTACCTTGCCCCTCTCTCCCCCTCCTATGGCTCTTTTGGGCCATAGGAGGGGAAGGGACCTGTCCCTTTTCCCTGGACTCTCTAGATCACCTAGATCGCAAGGAAGTGGGAGAGGCCGAATGGGCCTCTCCCACTTCCCTGCCTGCGTCGCGAAGCGACGCAGGCAGGGAAGGAGGAAGACTTGTTGCGTAATTGATGGGGAGGGGCTTTTGGGGCCAGCAAGGCCACCGAGGGCGGCCTTCCTGACCCTAAAAATTCTCTTTCTTCCCCCTCCCCGCAACCCGAAAGGCCTTGGGGAGAGGAAAGAAAGCGGAGCCAGTATCCTTAGGCCCCGGCTCCGCACCCCAACCCCCAAAACGCCACATCCCGAGGCACTACAGGTCCCTATCCCGCTTTCGGAGGAGAGGAAGCCGTTGAGGCTCCACCCATCTCGACAAAGTAAGCCTCACATGCCCGATCGATCAGTTCCTTGCTTAACGTCGGGCTCACATTGAAATATGAGGCGATATCTTGAATATGTGCAAGAAGATCCCGTGCATGAACCGCCCGCAGAGGCCTTCGGCGCTTGATATACCATTCCTGAATCAGGTAGACCAGTGCCTGATCATCATACGGGATCCCTCGGGCTTGACAGGTGCGACGGAAGATCTCCCGGAATTCGGCTGGGGTGGGATCCGGGATCTCGATCTTATGGCGAATGCGCCGTAGGAAAGCTTCATCTACTAGATCCCGCGGGTTCAAGTTGGTGGAAAAAATGATCAACACCTCGAAAGGGATCTCAAACTTTTGTCCGTTATGAAGCGTTAGATAGTCCACTCCTTTCTCCAGCGGAACAATCCATCGGTTCAAGAGATCCCGGGGACGCACCTGCTGGCGGCCGAAGTCATCGATCAGGAACACCCCGCCGTTGGCCTTCATCTGAAGGGGCGCCTCATAATAGCGGCTGATCTCATTCCATGTAAGATCCAGCATCTCTAGGGTGAGCTCCCCTCCACTCACGATGAAGGGCCGCCGGACAGGGATCCACCGGGCGTCCGCTGGGCTCTTCAATACTCCGGTCTGTCCGCTACGATGATTGGGGAGCGGCTCGTGGTTTACTTCATCAAAGACCTTGATGATAAACCCTCCGACCTCTATCGCATAGGGAATATAGATCGCCCCCCCAAAAACTCGATGTCCGATCGCTTCGGCGATGGAGGTTTTCCCGTTTCCTGGGGGACCGTAAAGAAAGATCGAGGTCCCCGAGTTGATCGCTGGGCCGATCTTGTGAAACACCCGATCGTTCAGGATCAAATGGCTTAACGCCTGGCGCATGACCCGAGGGGTGACCCGCGTCCCCTTGTGGGACTGGCGGCGCATCGCCGCTGTATAAGCAGAAAGAGGGACAGGCGCTGGACCCGCATACTGGCTCCGATCTAACGCTTCTCGGGCTCGATCGCGTCCCCGTGCGGTCAGCGCATATTGATACGCCTGCTCCCCCACGCCCCGGGCTCCCTGAACTTCCACCAGCTGTTCCCGTTTCAGGAAATCCAGGATCGCTTCCGTCACTCCCGTGTAGGGAAGACGAAGGCGTTCAGCCAGTTGCCCTCCCGTCAGATAACCGGCGTTGTAAAGGATTTTCAACGCCAGGTCCGCCAGGAGAGCTGGGGTAAGCCCGGTTTCCTCCAGCGTGCGAGGCATGGGAGGAATGAACACAGGTTCCGTCGATGGAGCCGCTCTGGAAGGCGCTGATGTCTCCATCTGAGCAGTCGACGTTGCGCTCATCATGACAACCCCCGCCTGAACTTGAGATCATTTTATACCTTCCCGCCAAATATGGAATGCCCCTTTCCCGGCGGCCCTTCGGCCATCGGGAAAAGGGCATGGACCTCTCGTATAAGTCTCACTAATATTAAACCGCTGGAAAAGCCATCGATGTTCTGATAGCGAATGGGGCAAGTCGATGAGGATGGTGCTTTTAGGGTTACGTAGCTCATTTCCCCCCGGAGGCTTTAAGGGTGGGGACGGACGCTGAAGGCGTCCGTCCCCACCCTTAAA
>NZ_JANWXB010000137.1 GCF_025055495.1 Thermoflexus sp.
CGTCTGGGCCAGGAGGGATTCCGGGTGCTTCTCACGTGCTACAACCGAACCCTGGCGGATCGCTTACGGGAGGCGGAATTGCCCGCAGGCGTGGACGTCCTTCACTTCCACAGCTTGGTCTCCCGTTGGGTGGATCGGGCAGGGCTTCGCGGCAAGCTGGACCAGGCCGCCCGCACCGTCCCGGAGGAACGCCTGTTTCAGGAGGTGTTCCCGGAACTGCTGGCGGAAGCGGCAGGAACGCTGGGGCCGGAATACGACGCGTTGATCATCGATGAGGGGCAGGACTTCACCGAAGTCTGGTTCACTGCCCTGGCCCTGCTGCTCAAAGATCCGGATCACGGGATCGTCTATGTGTTCTTGGACGACAATCAAAACATCTACCGGCGGGATCCTCAGCTGCCGTGGACTATGATGCGGTTCCATCTCTCATGGAACTGCCGCAACACCCGGCCGATCCATCGCCAGGCCATGCGCTTCTATCGCTCCGATCGTCCCCCCCAGGCTCGTGGCCCGGACGGGCCGGAGCCGGAGGTCTTCTACTATGGGAGTGAGAAGGAGTTCCACCAGCGTCTTCGCCAGTTGATCCACCGCCTGTTGATGGAGGAAAAGCTGCCTCCTCACCAGCTGGTGATCCTCTCGGCCCATCGTCGAGGATGGCTGCAGACGGGGATCCGATACGGAGCCTTCACGCTGACGGAGCGATGGCCGCCCGGTCCAGGGGAGATCTTCTGGACCACCGTGCATCGCTTCAAGGGGCTGGAGAGCCCGGTGGTGATCCTGGCCCAGCTGGATGCGGATGCCTTCCCCGATCTCCCAACCGTCGCCTACGTGGGGATGTCCCGCGCCCGCAGCCACCTCATCCTCTTGGCGCATCGCGATCTATCTGGGATGTGGTGAGGGACGGCTGGGTTGCCATAGCTCCGTCCCACGGCTCCGACCCGTCGCCCCGAATCCCCGGTTCGCTGCAAGGCCTTCTGAATGCCGAGTTTCGGGGCTACATCCCGCACCGGGGGCAACGGGCCTCCCCGGGGGCCAGCTCGGCCCCGCAGGTTTCGCATACATAGGTGAAGGTTGCTCCACAGATCGGGCATTCCGCGGCATCTTCCTCGATCGCGGATCCGCACTCGGGGCACAGCGCCTGCCCACAAGACGGACATGCGTCCGCTTCTTCGGGAAGCTCCGCCCCACACGTCGGACATCGCCCGGAGAGATCCAGGTCACACTGAGGGCAGCGAAGGGCGTCCTCGGCGACCGGGGTTCCGCATCGGGGGCACGCAAAGCCGAGGTCCGCTCCACAGAACGGGCAGGCGGAAACGCCGAGGGGGATCACCGCCTGGCACGCCGGGCAGATCCCGCCGGTTTCGGCCCCGCATCGAGGACAGACAGTTTCCTCCGGCCAGAGCCGGGCCCGACACCGGGGGCAGAGGCGCTGCCCGCACTGTGGGCATGGCCCTTCGGCCGGCCGGAAGATGCCCCCGCAGTTCGGGCATTCCGCCAGGGCTTCCAACAGCGGCCTCCCGCCCCGCAGGACGCGCGCGGGAGAGGGCGCGGCGGCGACCGTCGGCACGGGGGCGCCGCAATCGGGGCAATCCGCGGGCGCGCCGAAGAGCGCATGGCCACAGGAAGGGCAGCGCCGGACGAAGGTTCGTCCGCAATCCGGGCATTCGGGGGCGGCGCTCAGAAGGAGGGTCCCACAATCCGGACATGCGAAGGTCAGGGCGAACCCGCACCGCTGGCATCGGGTCTCCGGGGTGAGCGGATCCTCGGGCCCGGGCTCTCCGCACTGGGGGCACCAGATCGCCCCGCACGCTGGACATACCCCCATCTCCCATTCGATCGCCCCGCCGCATCGCGGGCAGATGGTCTCCTGGATGGCGGCGCCGCATGAAGGGCAATGGGTGGCGCCTTCCGGCAGGAGTGCCCCACAGCGCTTGCAGGTTTCCGCCAGCGGCAACCCACAGGCCAGGCATGCCGTCGCATCGGCCGGGACCCATGCGCCGCAATCGGGGCATGGCTCCGCGCCGCAGTTTGGACATGGCTCATCGGGCGGCACGATGGCGCCGCAGCGGCCGCACGGGCGCGGCCGAAGCGGGGCGCCGCAGGAGGGGCAGGCCTCCGCCTCCGGAGGAACCGGCGCGTCGCAGTGGCTGCAGAACCATGCCCAGAGGGTCCCGCACGCCGGGCAACGGGTAGCGGTTTCCGGCATCGGTGACCGGCAGGCCGGGCAGAACGTGGCCCCACAGTGGGGGCAGACGCCGTCTTCCCAGGCGATCTCCTGGCCGCAGGTGGGACATGGACCCATTTCCGATGGAGCCCCTGAAATCATTCTTGGAGTTCGCCTCCGTAGAATGCATGCCCCGGGCAACTGGGGGGGTGGCGAATCCGATGGAAGCTTCTTCGCGGGGAAACCAGCGAGGCCCCTTGATCTTTGGGGACCGGGATGCCGTCGAAGGCAGTGCCCCAGCCTCAAAACCATAGGTTGCGCATGGCGTGATGTTCGTGTCTTCTCCACATTCCCGCGGCTATGGGGCTGCGTGGAGCAGCTTCCCAGGGCGGACACTGAGAGCTCCGCTTGCTGGATCCGGACGAGCGGGCGAGCCCGCTCGGGTTTGTGGAGGGAAAGGGCCTGGTGAGAGCTTCGCTCTCTTCCGACTGCCGAGTTACCGGACAGGCCCGTAGGGCTATGGGGAGCAGGTGGTCTCCGCTCGTTTTCGCCAGTAGCGCAGGTAGCCCGCCACCGTGTTCTCGTAGCTGGCCGCCACATCGTAGAACTCCGGTTCCGCCCCCGCTTCCCGTAGCTCGGCATCCGCCCGAGCGCGGAGACGCCTCACGATCTCCGTCTCCTCCAGGTCCTCTTCCATCATCTCCCGGATCTGATGGCCCCAATCCCAGAGGCGCCGCTCTAAATCCTCCCAGTGCCATTCGATGTCCTGGCGATGCACATCAAAATGCGTCAAGCACAGGCCGGTGGCGTTCAGCGCCCGCAGACGGGCGATGCTGTCAGACCAGGCCTCCAGATCCAGCTCCGGCGGCGGGGTGGGCGGTCGGACGTAACGGATCCCCGGCATTCGGACGCCGGCGATGTCGCCGGTGAAGAGAAGACCGGTGGTCTCATCCAGAAAGGCGTGGTGATGGCGGGCGTGGCCAGGCGTGTCGAAGGCGATCAGCGTATGGCCCGCTACCCGTAGGCGCTCTCCATCGGAAACAACTATCAGACGATCCGCAGGCACCGGGATCACCTTTCCCCACAGGGGCTCCAGCAGATCGCCGTAGATCCGCGCGGCGCTGGCGATCAGGCGGGAAGGATCGGCCAGATGCGGCGCGCCAACCGGATGCACGTAAACGTTGGCCCACGGCAGACGTTGGATCAGCGCTCCGGAAGCCCCGGCATGGTCCAGGTGGATGTGGGTGACGATCAGGTGACGCACGGCTTCCAGGGGCACCCCGGCGGCCTGAAGGCCTTCCAGAAGCCTCTCGACGGTAGAGGTCGGCCCCGTCTCTACCAGGGCGGCCTCGCGGCCATTATACAGGAGATAAGCGGCGATGACCTGCGGGCGGTCCTGGAATTGAAGATCGATGCGGGTGACACCATCGGCAATCGATTGTAGAAGCGGGGGCATGGTTTCTCCTCCGTTTCCCCGGGAACTGAATAACTCCTACAGGGACGGGCGGTCCTCCTAGGGCAGCCTGCTCCAAAATCCCCCGGACAAGAGAACCGGCCGAGTTCAGGCAAAGCCCAGGAATCACCAATCCCTCATTATACGACTTCACGGGCGGGTTGCTGCTGCCCTTTGGACTGGATATAATCTTGCATGGTTTGTCGATCGACCTATGCCCAGCGTTTGTGAAGCTGGAGAGCGAACGGCCCGGTAGCTGGAAAAGGCCTGATCCCTTCCTCGCGCCGCGAAGCGGGTGGGGAGGAAGGTTCGAAACGTTTGGGAAGGAGATGGATGTGACGAAGGTGTGGCCCGGGACGATCGATTGGGAGCATCTGGAAATTACAGAGGCGGATCTTGAGGCGTTATTAAACCGGTTCCTGGAGGATCCCCTTCCCCGCACCGCGGAGGAGCTCGCCCGCTTTCTGATCCAGCGTCGTCTCCGGGAGCTGGAGGAGCAACGGCGGGTCCTGCTGGCCGGCGCCCGCCCATTTCGCCCGAAAGACCGCTACCAGGTAGGGGAACGGCTTTTCTTCCCCCATCTGAATTTCGCCATTGGCACCGTGGTGGGAATCCGAGATGGTCATAACCCGGAGATCGGCCCCTTTAAAGTGATACAGGTCCGCTTCGAGGACGACGGAACGCTTCGGGAGTTCGCCGCGGAATATCCTCTTCCTCATCGCCTGAACGAGATGAATGGGATGCGCGGCCCGGATGAGAGGGGCCTGCGTCCGGATGAGGTCTGGGCGACATGGGGCGGTCGGATCCAGGACCAGCTCCTCGCCCGACTGGAATCCAGCCCGGACTTTGTGCGCGTGGGGGATCACTGGTTCCCGAAGGCGTTGCTGGTGGAGTTCCATGAAGGGCATCTCAACCTGGTGGAAGCCGTCCTCGATGTGCACGGGGGTGGCCCGCTGCCGCCGGAGGCGCTGCTTCCTCATCTGGAGTTGCCAGCGGATGTTCCCCCACCGCTGCAAATCTTCTCCCTGAACGCCGCCCTCTATCGGGATGCCCGTTTCGACGAGGTCGGCCCGGCCGGTCAGTTCCTCTGGTTCCTGCGCCGGATGGAGCCCCCGGAGGTTCTGGAAACCCCGCCTCGGCTTCAGGGGCGGCCTTACACTGGAACCGGCGAACGGCTGGACGAAGCCCTGCGCCGGATCGCGGCGGAGATCGATGATGAGCTCAGCGTGCCGGAGGAGATCTGCCCCGGGATCGGAGAGGCCGATGAAGTGGTGTGGATGGCCACCTATCCGCACTTGGCCAGCGGGACTGCGCCGCTGACCCGGCGCACGGCTCAGGTGTTCCCGCTGGGTCGAACCTATCGCATCCGCTTCGAATTCGAGGATCCGACAAGTGGCCGGCGCTGGCCTGGATGGGTGGTGCGGGAGCGTAAATATATCTTCGGCCTGAAGGAGTGGTATCAGGCCCGCCAGGTCCAGCCGGGCTGTCTGGTGGTCTTTCAACGAACCCGTGAGCCCGGTGTGATCCGGGTCCAGCTCAAGGGCCGCAGCCGGCGCGATTGGGTGCGGGTGGTGCGGGTGGAAGAAGGCCGCCTCACTTTCGATATGCTCCGCCGGCAGATCCCGGGCGAGTTCGACGATCAGGGCCTGATCTACGTGGATGATCCAGCGGCGCTGGAGGAGCTGTGGCCGCGCTGGAGGAATCGCGCGGCGAGCTCCCTGGCCCAGCAGCTCTTCCCGGCGCTGGCCATCCTGACGCCCCAGGGCACCGTCCACGCTCGGACCCTCTACCAGGCGGCGAGTCTCCTCATCCGGATACCGCCGGAGTCGTTGTTCGAAGAGGTAATGGACCTGCCCAGGTGCGTTTACCTGGGCGATGGGTATTGGCGGTGGATAGAGGAGGGAGTATGAGCGACCGCCCCCAGACGGTGATGCAACGCCTGATCAAGCCGACGCTGGATACCCCTTTCCGCATTGATCTGGACTGGTGGAAGCGGGAAGGGCAGGATTTCCGCGCCTATCTGATGAGTCATCTGTGCGCGCAGCATCGGGACCAGTTTCTGACCCATCCGGAGGCCGCGGAGATCGATTGGGTGGATCCAGAGACCGCGGAGGTCCGGCGGGTGGATGGCCTCTGGCATATTCTGTTACAGCACTGCAGCCGCCAGGTGGATTTCCTGACCTCCCAGACGCCTCTCACAGACGCTGTGTTTCGGTTGTTGTTGATCAATGGCAATCAACCGCTGACGCCGAAACAGATGTCCCAGGCCCTTCAGGCCCGCACCGGTCGGTGGGAGGATCCCCGTAAGATCCTCCAGACGATCGGTGGGCGTGTGGTGCATCGAGGGATCCGGCCTGTCCTGGAGGAATAAGGGATGCAGGTGACCGTGAAGCTGCATGCGATCCTCCGCCGTTATCGCCCCGCCGGGATCCGAGATGAAGGCCTTCCGGTGGAGGTCCCGGAGAACGGCACCCCCCGGGATGTCGCGGCCGCGCTGGGAATTCCCCTCGAGCTGATCCACGCCGTTTTCGTCAATGAAACTCAGGCCACCCTGGACACGCCCCTCAGACCGGGTGACCTGGTTCGGCTTTTCCCGCCCGTTGTAGGCGGGGGCGAGAGCTGAGATCGATCGCTAAGATTTTTCTCCCTCTCCTCACAGCCCTTGGGCGGTGGGGAGGAGGGGCCATCGCCCCCCGGACCGGTTTCAGCTCCCCGGATCTTCCACATCGCGGGTCAAAGCCCTTGTGGGATGGAGCGCACGGTGGGCATGGCGAGGTCCCTCTGGCAACTGAGCGGGCAAGCTCCAGATCCAAGACGGGTGATCACGCGATGGCAGAACCGATCCGGCTCTTTGTGACCAGCAGCCCGGAGCTGGAGGCCGAGCGTGAGGTCGCGGGGCAGGTGGTGGCCGGGCTTCCCGTTCGCTTGGGGTGGGAGATCCGGCATACCCCTCGGCCCGGCGAGGCGCTCGCTCCCGCCCTAGCGGCTGTGGAGACGGCGCATCTTTACGTGTTCATCTTGGGCATGGATTACTCCGCCCCCATGGGGCTGGAGTGGGCGCAGGCTGTTCGGGCAAAGAAGCGAAAACTGGTCTTCGTGAAAGAGGTGGCCCATAGCCCGGCGGCGGCCTTGTGGATCAGCGAGCACAGCGAAGAGGTGGATTGGGTCTCTTTCGATTCCCTGGCCTCCTTCCGGCTTTCCTTTGAGCGCCACCTGATCCGCGCGTTGCTGGATCTAGCGGAGGCGTTGCGCCTGCATCTGGACGAGATCGAGGGGCTGAGGGCACGGTTGAAAGCACTGGAGGAGGCAGTGCCGGAAGCGCCAACGGTCGCTCACGGAGCGGAGCGCAGCGCGATCATCCTGGGAGAGCGTTAGGACAAGGGTGGGGGGCAAAATGTTTTTTGCCCTTACCCGTTGACAACGCCTGAAATGGCGCAGATTGGGAATGGGTTCAACCGTTCATCGGCCCTGGATCGGAACATCCGGATGGATCTATCCGCACTGGCGAGGAGTTTTCTATCCTGAAGATCTCCCGAAGAGCCGCTGGTTTTCGCATTACGCCGCTCGCTTCGACACCGTGGAGATCAACAACACCTTCTACCGTCTGCCCTCTGAGACCGCTTTTGACCGCTGGCGGGAACAGGCCCCTCCCGGCTTCCGTTATGCCGTAAAGGCGAACCGCTACCTCACTCACATCCGCCGCTTGAAAGACTGCGCGGAGCCGCTGGCGCGGTTCCTGGAACGGGCCCGGCGCTTGGGAGATCGCCTGGGCCCTATCCTTTATCAGCTTCCTCCTGGCTGGGGGGCGGACCCCGATCGCCTGGCGGCGTTCGCGGCCCTTCTTCCAGAAGATCTCCTCCACGTGTTCGAGTTCCGGGATCCCCGCTGGTTGACCGATCCCGTCCGCGCGACGCTGGAGCGCTATCGTCTGTCTTTTTGCCTCTTCGATATGCCGGGTCTCTCATCTCCGCTCTGGGTCACGGGGCCGATTGTCTACATCCGCTTCCATGGGTCCGCTGCGCTTTACGTGGGCCGCTACAGCCGGGAGGAGCTGGCCCTCTGGGCGGAGCGGATCCGGGATTTCCTGCAGGCAGGTCATGAGGTCTACGTCTACTTTAACAACGACGCCTTTGGACATGCGGTGATCAACGCGATGGAACTGCGGGGGATGCTGTGAAGTCTTCGGCTGGGCTCCGGTCGCTGAGGACGGCCTGCCGGGCTCCCGAATCTCTTTTCTCCCCCCTTCCCACGGCTTGATGGGATGTAAGAAGGGACTGTTCGCCTTTGCGGAACGATGTAACTCCCTTACCCGGCGAACACGAGGGAAAGCGCCTCCGCGAGTGTTCGGGCGGGAAGCAGCGTGAGTTCCGTTGGGACCTCGCGAGGCCGGCGGACGGTTCGGGGCAGCAGACAGCGTCGGAAACCCAGCTTGGCCGCTTCCGCCAAGCGCAGCTCCAGATGGCCCACCGCGCGCAGTTCCCCCGAGAGGCCCACTTCCCCAATGAATACCATATCTGGCGGCAGCGGACGATCCCGGGCGGAGGAGACAATGGCCATCGCCACCGCCAGGTCCGCTGCCGGCTCATCCACCCGCAGGCCGCCGACCACGTTGACGAACAAATCGTGATCATGTAGGCGCAGGCCCACCCGCTTGGTCAGCACCGCGACCAACAGGAGCAGGCGATAAGGATCCACCCCGTTGGCGGTGCGACGGGCGGTCCCGGGCGGCGCCGGGCTGACCAGGGCCTGGATCTCCACCAGCAACGGGCGGGTGCCCTCCATGGTCACCGCCACGGCGGAGCCGGAGGCCTGGACCAGGCGCTCGGCCAGGAAGAGCTCGGAAGGATTGGGCACTTCGGCCATCCCGTCCCCGCGCATCTCGAAGACGCCGACTTCCGACGTGGCGCCGAACCGGTTCTTCACGCTGCGGAGCATGCGGAAGGCGTGGTAACGATCCCCCTCCAGATAGAGCACGGTATCGACGATGTGTTCCAGGAGCTTCGGGCCGGCGATCAGGCCCGCCTTGGTCACGTGGCCAATGAGGAAGATCGTGATCCCCAGATTTTTGGCCAGGGCTTGAAACCGGACAGCGCATTCGCGGACCTGGCTGACGCTCCCTGGTGGGGAGGGGATCTCCTCCACGTAGACGGTTTGAATGGAATCCACGATCGCCAGGCGGGGGCGCATCGCCTGGATATGATCCACGAGGGCTTCCATGCGGGTTTCATTCAATAGGTAGAGCTGAGGATTCCGCAGTCCCAGGCGGTCGGCCCGTATCTTCAGCTGGCCGAGGGATTCCTCGCCTGAGATGTAGAGGACGGGGAATTCCGGGCCGGCCATCCGATCCGCCAGTTGCATGAGCAGTGTGGATTTCCCGATGCCGGGATCGCCAGCCACCAGGATCAGGGAGCCCGGCACCACCCCGCCGCCCAGCACGCGGGCGAACTCCTCCATGGGCAGCGGCCACCGCTCCACGCCGGCCGCTTCCACGGCGGGAAGGGGGATCGGCTGGGTTCCGGGCGCTCCCTTGAGACCGACCGCGCGAATGGATGGGGAGGGGGAGACCTCCACCAGCGTGTTCCACTCCCCACAATCCGGGCATCGTCCCATCCACTTGGGATGCACAGCACCGCATTTCTGACAAACATATTGGGTCCGCCCTCGGGCCATTTGGGTCTCCCCTGGATCCTCGTTCGCTCTTCTCTTCTATCATAGCCCAGGTTGCAGCTCCTCTATCCACCACGATTAGGGGCCTTCGGGGCTGGGCTGCGGGCCAAGGACCCCAGCCCAGCCCCGGCAATAGAAGGGCTGTCCATTTCCTCTACGGCAGAGGCCGCACGGAAAAAGAGGAGGCGGGGCCGCAAAGGCGGCCCCGCTCGCCCACCATACCCGGGTTACCAGGTTAAGGGAATCCATGATTAGCAGAAGTTTGCTTTCCTATGCCAACCGTAAGATGATCATATTGGAGGGGCCGGTTGGGCGGGAAAGAAAGCGTTTCATGAAATCGAACAGCCCACTCGATTTCGGAGCGGCGCCTCCCATGGATTGCTATCCGGTCCTTCTGGATGGCTCTCGTTTGATCGTGGAAGCCTGCGTGCGTGCAGGCGCCAATGTTTACGTCGGATACCCCATTACCCCTGCCAATCTGATCTTCTCGTATGCCAGCCGTCGTTTCCCCATCGCGCTGCCGGCCCCGGATGAGATCACCGCCTTGCAGTGGATGGCGGGTCTTTCCGCCGCCGGCTATCTCCCCGTGACGGCTACCTCATTCCCTGGCTTCGCCCTCATGGTCGAGTCGATCAACATGGCCTATATGATGGAGCTTCCCATGCTGATTGTCCTCGTCCAGCGGCTCGGGCCATCCACAGGGACGGCGACAGCAGGCGCTCAGGGGGATCTGCTGTTGCTGGATGGTCTGATCTCCGGCGGCTACCCGCTTCCCGTGCTGTGTATTTCGGATCTGGAGGATTGCTGGCTCCTGCCCGCTCTTGCGCTGCGAACGGCTGTGGAACTGCGCGCGCCCGTGGTGCTCCTCAGCTCCAAGGAGATGGTGATGACCCAGGCCAGTTTCGACCTGAGCCAGCTGCCGGAGATCGAGCCGGTGCGTCGGGTTTTTTATCCAGGCCTGGGCCCTTATCGTTCGTATGATCCCGGCGATGGCCTGGTTCCTCCTTTTCTGCCCGTTGGCAACGATCATCATATCGTCCGATTGAACGCTTCCACGCATGATCGTTCCGGTCTCCTGCAGCATACCAGCGAGGAGGCGATGGCCAACACCCGTCGTCTCGGCGAGAAGGTGGAAGCGCTGACGCCGGTTCTCTATCATCTCGATGAGCAGGAAGGAGCCCGGACGCTGGTGGTGAGCTACGACATCACCAGCGGGGCGGCCCGAGAGGCGGTCCGGATGCTCCGGGCCCAGGGGATCCCGGTTTCCCTTCTGTTGGCCCGCACGCTCCTGCCCATCCCGGCGATTTATTACGAAGTGATCGATCGCTACCCACGGGTCGTGATAGCGGAGGAGAACGCGCAGGGGCAATTCGCCCGGTTGCTTTTCGGCCGACGGATCCCATCGAAAATCCGTCTGGTCGGTGCGGTGGGACGCATGGTGCGTCCTGAGGAGATCGTTCAGGAGGTCCTCGCCCCATGAGCGTCTTCCTCATCCATCCGGAGCTGCCATTTTGTAAGGGCTGTGGGCATCATCACGTAGTTCGCAGCACCGTGAAGGCCCTGGAGGCCATAGGGGTGAAGCCCACGGATGTGATCCTGGTGACCGACATCGGTTGCCACGGCATTGTGGATGCTCATTTTGCCACCCATACGGTCCACGGCCTCCATGGCCGCTCGGTGGCGCTGGCGGCAGGGATCGCTATGGGGATTCCGCCCGGCAAGAAGGTGATCGTCTACATCGGAGATGGTGGGGCGACGATCGGTCTGCAGCATATCCTCGAAGCGGCGCGGATGAATATCGACCTAACCGTGGTGGTGCACAACAATATGCTTTACGGGATGACCGGCGGCCAGCCCAGCAGCCTGACGCCCCGCGGCTTCCGCACGGCGATCACTCCCCAGGGAACCTCTCTCCCGCATCACGATCTTTGCCGGCTGGTTTATGAGGCCGGTGCCCCCTACGTGGCCCGGGTTCTCGGCGTGGGGGATTTCTCAGAGATCCTTCGCCAGGCGCTGGAGACCGATGGCTTTGCGCTGGTGGAGGTTCTGGAGCTCTGCACCAGCTATGGGTTGAAGTGGAACCCCGGGCTGCGGCTGAAAGCGCTGGCGGAGGAGGCGGGTTATGCCCTTGGGGTGTGGACCCGTCCTCCGAGCCCGGTTTTCCGTTTGCGAGTTGGGAAGGAAGGATCCCTGCGCCCGCGTGGCGAGGGGTTGCTGGATCTGCCTCCCGTAGCGGTTCGGTTCTCCTCCCCTCTGGAGGGACGCTGGACGCTGATTCTGAGCGGCTCGGCAGGGGAGGGGATTCAGCAGGCGGCGGAGATCCTGGCGCGCGCGGCGATGGCCACCGGCCTCCACGCAACGAAAAAGGGTAGCTATCCGGTGACCGTCGGGGTCGGCTTTTCGACAGCGGAGGTGATCCTTTCCCGTTCCCCGATCTCCTATCATGGCGTCCACGAGCCCGATGCGGTGATCATCACCTCGATGGACGGGTTACAGAACCAGGAGGATCGGATCCGGAGGATGCGACGAGGGGTGCTCTGGATCGACGCCTCATTGCCGGTCCCCGAGACGGGGGCGGAGATCCAGATCCGGGACTTCCGGGGGCGCGTGGGGGCGCGGCACGCGGCCCTTTACGCCATATGGACGGTCCTTCAGGAGATGGGGATCCTGCCTCCCGCTGCATTGCGGGAAGCGGTGCAGGAGAGTCCCCTGGCCGACCGGGTCCCCATGGAGATCTTCGCCTCCCACGGATAGTTCGGCGAAGGGATGGAGGCGAGCGCCTTCGCCGCCCGCCTCCATCCCCCTTTACCCCCTCCCCATTCGGGAGGATTCCGGGCGAGAGGCGATGGGCCGAAGATGTGCCGCCCCTCCGCGCAAAATAGGGTTCCGATGAAGCGGGTCGCCTTCCGCGTATGCCGCGCCATGAACTCATAAATGGAATGTCTGCTTTTCTCTAATGCTCCTCTAATGGAACCTGCGTAGAATGAA
This sequence comes from Thermoflexus sp., assembly GCF_025055495.1. Lineage (GTDB taxonomy): Bacteria > Chloroflexota > Anaerolineae > Thermoflexales > Thermoflexaceae > Thermoflexus. The sequence goes on from NZ_JANWXB010000137.1 coordinate 12,273, forward strand.
AGGCGATCCTGGCAGGAGGGGGAGTCTGTGTCGCTGGTCTGCCGGAACTGTGGGATCGAAATCGAGTGGCAGCCGGTGATTGTGGATCGCCAGCCTTACTGCTGTCTGGGGTGCGCGCAGGGAGGGCCGTGCCAGTGTGATTATGACCGGTTGCCCTCTCAGTCCACACCGGCCACCCTGGCCCAGCGAACGCCACCTCCGTCCCTGGAGGTTCTGATCCGGCGGCCAGCCCCCCTCGTGGAGGCGATCGATCCATTCGGAGAGGAATTGCTCAACCCTGAGCGGGAGGTTTCCGATGGCTAAGAAGGGGCGAATTGTTGGGATTGATCTGGGAACGACGAACTCGGTGATCGCCGTAATGGAGGGCGGGGAACCCAAGGTGATCCCCATTGCCGAAGGCGGGAATCTCTGCCCCTCGGTGGTCGCCTTCACCAAGACCGGGGAACGCCTGGTGGGTTTGCCGGCTAAGCGTCAGGCGATCATCAACCCGGAGAACACCGTCTTCTCCATCAAGCGCTTCATGGGCCGGCGATACAGTGAAGTTCCCGAGGAGGTCCGTCGGGTCCCCTATAAGGTGGTGGAGGGACCGAACGGAGATGCCCGGGTTTTCATCCCGGCGGTGAGCAAGGAGTTCACGCCCCAGGAGATCTCGGCGATGATCCTGCGCAAGCTGAAGCAGGATGCGGAGGCCTATCTGGGGGAGCCGGTCACCCAGGCGGTGATCACGGTGCCAGCTTACTTCAACGATAGCCAGCGTCAGGCGACCAAGGACGCCGGGAAGATCGCTGGGCTGGAGGTGCTGCGCATCATCAATGAGCCAACGGCTGCAGCCCTGGCCTACGGGCTGGACAAGAAGAAGAACGAGATCATCCTGGTGTGGGATCTGGGCGGGGGGACCTTCGACGTCTCCATCCTGGAGGTTGGCGACGGGGTGATCGAGGTGAAGGCTACGGCCGGCGATACCCACCTGGGTGGCGACGACTGGGACCAGGTGATCATCGATTACGTGGCCGAGGAGTTCATGAGGGAGCATGGCATCGACCTCCGGAAGGACCGCCAGGCCCTGCAGCGGCTGAAGGAGGCGGCCGAGAAGGCCAAGATCGAGCTCTCGACGCTGATGGAGACGGAGATCAACCTGCCGTTCATCACGGCTACCGCCGATGGGCCGAAGCATCTCCAGATGCGCCTGACCCGGGCCAAGTTCGAGCAGCTCTCCCGCCATCTGGTGGAACGGCTGAAGGGCCCCTTCGAGCAGGCGCTGCGTGACGCCAAGTTGCGCCCGGAGCAGATCGATGAGGTGATCCTGGTCGGCGGCGCCACCCGCATGCCGATGGTCCAGCAGTTAGTCCGGGAGCTCACCGGCAAGGAGCCCCACAAGGGCGTGAACCCGGATGAGGTGGTGGCCGTTGGCGCCGCGATCCAGGCAGGCGTGCTGGCCGGCGAGGTCCGAGATGTGCTCCTCCTGGATGTGACGCCGCTCTCCCTGGGCGTGGAGACCCTAGGCGGGGTGATGACGGTTCTGATTCCGCGCAACACCACGATCCCGGTGCGCAAGACCGAGGTCTTCACTACCGCGGAGGACTTCCAGACGGCGGTGGACATCAAAGTGTATCAGGGGGAGCGGCCGATGGCGGCGGACAATATCCTCCTGGGCCAGTTCCGCCTGGAGGGCATCCCGCCGGCGCCGCGGGGCGTGCCGCAGATCGAGGTGACCTTCGATATTGATGCGAACGGGATCCTGAGCGTCTCGGCACGAGATCGGGCGACCGGCAAGGAGGCCCGGATTACTATCACTGCCTCCACCAACCTCTCTAAGGAGGAGGTGGAGCGGCTCCTCAAGGAGGCGGAGCGCTACGCGGAGGAGGACCGGCGCCGGCGCGAGCTGGCCGAGGCCCGCAACGAGGCGGACAACATGATCTACAGCGTGGAGCGCTCGTTGCGGGAGCTGGGCGATCAGGTCAGCACGGCGGACCGGGAGCGCATTGAGAACTTGATCCGCCAGCTGAAGGAGGCGATGGGAACGGACAACGCGGCCCGCATCCGCCAGCTGACCCAGGAGTTGCGCCAGGCGGCCCTGTCGATCGGTCAGGCTGTTTACCAGCGGGCAGCGGCGGGATCGAGCGGCTCCCGTCCGTCCGGTGAGGGTGAGGTGGTAGAGGGCGAATACCGCCAGGTCTGATCTGGATCAGAGGGGTTCCAGCAGCAGCGGCTTCATCGCTGCTGCTGGAACCTCCGGAACAGGAGGGAAGGAAACCATGATGTTCTGGTGGGATCCGCTTTACTTTGTGTTCGCGTTGCCGGCGTTGCTGCTGGGCCTGTATGCCCAGGCCAAAGTCCAGGCGGCCTACAACCGCTGGCTGCAGGCCCCGGCCCGGGTGACGGGGCTGGAGGCCGCCCGCCGGCTGCTGCAGGCGGCGGGGCTTTACGAGGTGCGCCTGGAGGGGGTGCCGGGGCACCTGACGGATCATTACGATCCGTCCACGAAGACGCTGCGGCTGTCGGAGAGCGTGGCGGGGGTGCAGTCGGTGGCCTAGCTGGCGGTGGCGGCCCTCGAGGTGGGGCTCGGGCTGCAGGTTGCGGTTGGATTCTGGGGGCTGCGGGCGCGGGGGGAGCTGGTTCAGGCGGTGGTCCTTGGCTCGTGGCTG
>NZ_JANWXB010000144.1 GCF_025055495.1 Thermoflexus sp.
CGGCCCACCCGATCCCTAACACTGCCGTGAGGTGGCGTGGGAAGAGGGGATGAAGAGGAGTGGAATCATCCCACCTCGTCCGGCAAGCTGCCAACTGCGTAACTCCTCATTGAGTTTGACGGGAATCTTCACTCCGATTTATGGTTATAACAAGCTCGGGGTGCTTTGTCGCAAACGCAGGGCTCGAACGATGAGAGTCTTGGGGAAGGATAGGGAATGGTGAAGCCGCTTGATCTAACGGATGGACTCTCTGGCCGTTTCCGTGACGTTCCGCCGGGCAGGCTTCGACAGGGGACGATCGCGCAAATTCGGTGAATCCCAGGTCCCTTTATCCAGAGGATCTTTCAGGCGAGCGAGGTGCCGAAGGCGGCTCCGCCCGCCTCCCTCAGTTGGATGAGGGGAAATTTGTTTAACGAGGTGAACACTATGCTGGACGTGGAGCGCATCCGGCGCAATCCCGAGGAGATCCGGATTGGACTTCAGCATCGAGGGGAATCCCCGGATCTGGTGGATCGTTTTCTGGAGCTGGACGAAGCATATCGGGCGACGTTGCAGGAAGTGGAGCGGTTGCGGGCGGTGCGCAATCAGGTCTCCCGGGAGATCGGGAAGATGCCGCCGGGCCCGGAGCGGGAGGCCCGGATTGTGGAGATGCGGGAACTGGGCGAACGCTTGGTTGCCGAGGAGGCGCGGCTCCGGGATCTGGAGGCGCAGCGGGAGGAGCTTTTGCTACAATTCCCGAACATCCCACATCCCAGTGTCCCCGTGGGCTCGGACGAATCGGCTAATCGGGTGGTGCGGGTGGAGGGGGAGATCCCGGAGTTCGATTTCCCGCCGCTTCCCCATTGGGAGCTGGGGCCTCGCCTGGGGTTAATCGATTTCGAACGGGGGGTCAAGCTCTCCGGAAGTCGCTTTTACGTGCTGTGGGGATTGGGCGCGCGCCTGGAGCGCGCCCTGATCCAGTGGCTTCTGGACCTTCACACCCAGGTCCATGGCTACCTGGAGGTCTATGTGCCCTTCGTGGTCAAGCGCGAGGCGCTGGTAGGGGCTGGCCAGCTGCCCAAATTCGAGGACAATCTGTATCACGACGTGGAAGATGACATCTGGCTGGTCCCCACCGCCGAGGTGCCCCTCACCAACCTGCACCGTGACGAGATCCTGGAGGCGGACCAGCTGCCTCTCTACTACGTGGCGTATACGCCGTGTTTTCGCCGGGAGCGGATGTCCGCCGGACGGGATGTGCGGGGGATCAAGCGCGGGCATCAGTTCGATAAGGTGGAGCTATATAAGTTCACCACGCCGGAGACCTCCTACCTGGAGTTGGAGAAGATGGTAGAGGATGTGGTGGACACCTGCCGACGCCTCGGGTTGCCGACCCGCGTGGTGGAGATCTGCACAGGGGATCTGGGTTTTGCGGCGGCGAAAACTTACGATGTGGAAGTTTACGCAGCGGGCTGCGGGGAGTGGCTGGAGGTGAGCTCGGTGAGCAACACCGAGGACTTTCAGGCCCGGCGGGCGAACCTGCGCTACCGGCCGCGCCCGGGCGCGCGCCCGCGTTATATGCACACCCTCAACGGCTCCGGCCTGGGCCTGCCCCGCACGGTGATTGCGATCCTGGAGAATTACCAGCAGCGGGACGGCAGCGTCGTCGTCCCGGAGGTCCTGCGCCCGTATATGGGTGTAGAGGTCCTGCGCGGCCCACGGTGACTGAAAGGGCACTTCGAGAGGTCGTCCCTCTGGTCAGTGGTGTAGCCATTCATTCGGATGGGATGGGCTGCCTTCAGTGGCCTGTCCCGAATCGCATCCACCAGAACCTCCGGGTGGACAAGCTCGCCGGAGAACTCGCTCAGGTCCTATCCGTTCATCCAGAGCGTGAACATGGAATCCCTGGAAGCGCGATGGCGTTGGCTTCGCGGAGACCGTTCCAATCGAAGGGAATCCGCTCATCCTCCAGAAGGCGGGGTCCATGGGTGGGAGGAATCCGTGCCCCTGTTCACGTGGCACGGGGATCTCCCGCTGGAGGCCTGGCGGACGGTCCCGCGGGGTGCGGTGGCGACTCTTGCGGGCCATCCGGACTGGCTGGATATCCCCTTAGAGGGCGTGCTGTTCCTGGATACGGAGACAACCGGGTTGGTGGGAGGCGCCGGAACGCTGATCTTCCTCATCGGCTTTGCCCGGCTGGAGGGCGAAGCGCTGGTCTTCCGCCAGCTCTTCCTAGCGGATCCAGCAGCGGAGCCGGCGTTCTGGCAGGCCTTCCTCGCTTTGACCCGGGGGGTGCAGGGCTTGGTGACCTTCAACGGGCGGGGCTTCGATCTTCCACTGATCGAGATGCGTCTTGCCATCCACCGGCTTCGCTGGCCTGGCCTGGATGTCCCGCACTGGGATCTTTTACCGACCGCCCGTCGCCTCTGGCGGCGCCGTCTTCCCTCGCGGGCGCTGACCGCCCTGGAGGAGGCGGTGCTGGGGCTGGAGCGTTCCCCCGACGATGTGCCGGGTTATGAGATCCCTTCCCGTTACTGGTCCTATCTGCAGACCCGAAGCTTGGAACCACTAGAAGGGGTGTTCGCCCATAACCGCCAGGATGTGCTCTCCATGGTGATCCTGGCTGCCCGACTGGCCCATTTGTTCGAGGCCCCCGAGATGGACCCGGCGGTCCGAGGATGGGACTGGATGCAGCTGGGCCGGTGGTATCAAGAGAGCGGGCGCTGGGAGGCGGCGGAGCGGGCCTTCCGTCGGGCGCTGGAGGAGGGATGGGAGGACCTGGAGCTACGTCGGGCGGCCTGGCATGCTCTGGGAACCCTGTTACGTCGGATGGGACGCCTGGAGGAGGCCGCAGGGGTCTGGCAGGAGTGGGCTCGCGAGTTCCCTAACGAGGTGTTGCCGGCGGCCCGGCTGGCCCGCTACTACGAACGCATCCAACGGGATCCCCTGGAGGCCCGTCGCTGGGCTCAGATCGCCCTCAAACGGATCGATCTCCAGGGCGATCCGGCGCGCTGGTGGAGCTTGCGGGAGAGCCTGACACGCCGCCTTAACCGCCTGGGCGATGTCCTGCTATGGGCGGACTCCGAAGAGCGAGCGTGAGGGCCAGCGGCCTGAGGGTAGAGACCGGTTCCATTATCGCCTCAGCGAGATGATCGCCTTGCCTACCCCCAATTAGCGAGCGAAAGAGGAGCCCATCCCCAGCAGCGGTGCGAATAGGCCGTAGAAAGAAAACAAAAAGCCCGTGGGATTTTACCACGGGCCTTTTGTTGTCCTTAAGGGTTCTATAGCATAGATTCGGGGATTTCGTGAGGGGCGAAGGGGCGGCCATCCCTCAGCCACCATACTCCTCGGGTGCGAGCTGCTCGCGCTGCCAGCCCATGCATCTCCGGGCCCGCCACCACGGCTCGCACCTCCGCCTGCGGAAGCGCTTTCTGCAGCGCCTCCGCCCGTTCAGCCGCTCGCTTCACATCGTTCGTGTCGATCGTGGCGGAGACCTCCACGACCAGATAAGCCTCTCCCTCGCCTTCCCGCTGACGTCCCCGAACGATGATATCTGCCACTTCCAGACTGTCAGCCTCCTCTGGGGTGATAGCTCCCTGGGCTTCGAGGGCTTCCAGCAGCGCTCCTCGTTCCTCTGGAGAGAGGATATGGGGATCCCGGATCAGATGGCGATAGCGGCGGGGGAGGGTGCGATATTCTTTCTCCACCTCATCCCCCCGAAGCCGCCCCTCGATGCGATCCACTCGTTCGGTGAGGCGGCGAACGGTCTCGACCAGCTCCGCCACCTGCTCCTCCGTGCGCCGCTGGGCTTCGGCCAGCTGCTCCACCCGTTCCGTCAGCCGCCGCTGGGCTTCGGCGAGTTCGGCGAAGCGGCGGTCGGTCTCGGCCCGGTGGGCGACGAATTCTTCGGAAGGGCCGCGCTGGGC
>NZ_JANWXB010000204.1 GCF_025055495.1 Thermoflexus sp.
CCCGCTGGGTGTTTTTGGTCCTCCGGCTGTTTGTGGGGGCGGGGGGGGGGTCGCGCCCCCCGCCCCCCTCCACTCCGGCTTCTTTCATTCATTCCCCCCAAGGTTTTGCGGCGTGGGGAGAGAGAAGGAAGGAAAGAAGGGCAGGCCCTGAATCCTCCGCAAGGCCACCGGGATGGTAGGAGGGCCGGAGCGCGGCGAACCAGCGAGCAACGATTCGGGGCTGGTAGCGGAGCCGCCTGCCCCCGATCTCTTGAAAAGGAGACTGGTCAGCTCCCTTCCGTGCCCCCCTCGATGGGCCCTCCTTCGCCTTCCTCTGAGGACTTACGACGCCGGGGAGCTTTCGGGAGCAGCGACTGAACCACATGCAGGGGATTCCCATCCGGGTCGTAGAACGTCCCCAGCACCATCACACCCGGGATCTCAACGAGATCTCCCACCCGAACCCCCTGGCGCTTCAGGCGATTGAGGACACGTCGGGCGTTGCGCACCTCAAAGAGAGCGCCCCCTCCGGCATTCCCTACCGGCCCTTCCGGGCTCTGGTGCAGCAGGATCCGCGGTCCCCGCGGCGGGCCAAACTCCACCCATCGCCCCTCGGGGTCCTCCCTGCGCATCGGCAGGCCCAGGGTTTCCTCGTAGAAGGCCTTGGCCCGCGCCAGATCCTGCACCCGATACAGCACCCCCTGAACCTTGCGCACGATTGGCATCCTGACCTCCTCCGTGCTTCAGGTTACCTTCATCCCATAGAAGTTACGCAGTTGGGAGCGCAATCGCTAAGACAGGGTGCCCCCAAAGCCTCTCGAGGAAGCAAACAGCGTAACTCCTGCTCCATTATAACCATTATATCGGCATTGGCTTGTTCTAATAGAAGAAAAGGTTTGCTCATGTTCAGAACGCGTGCCGCTGGCTGGGTCGGATGGCGGGCAGGGGTTTGGGGGAGGGCTGCCCCGAAGGTTGTGGGGAGGGGACATCGGTGGCATAGGCCCGGCCTAAAGCCGGCATTCCGTGAGCGCCTTCTGCGTTATCATTAACCCAGTTCACTATGCTTCCCCTTTCGAGCCATATTTCAGAACCTGATCCGGCACCCGCGCTTCATAGGAGGCGATTCGATGGCTTATCGGGATCTTCGGGATTTCCTCAACCATCTGGAGCGGGCCGGGGAGCTGATCCGCATCCGCGCCCCGGTCTCCGCCGAACTTGAGATCACGGAGATCGCCGACCGGGTGATGAAGGGCCCGCCGGCACGCAATAAGGCGCTCCTTTTCGAAAATGTGGACGGCAAGGGGATCCCGGTCGTCATCAACCTGTTTGGATCCCCGAGGCGTATGGCGTGGGCGCTGGGGGTGGAGGACCTGGAGGATCTGCGGCGACGGCTGGAGGCGCTGATCCGTCCTGAGGTCCCCCAAAGCCTCGGCGAGGCGTTCGAGCGCCTGGGGAGTGTGCTGAAGACCTTGCGGAGCATCGGGCTCGGCCCTCGACGGGTTTCCCGGGCCCCATGTCAGGAGGTGGTGGAGACGGAGCGCCCCTCGCTGGAGCGCCTGCCGATCCTGAAATGCTGGCCGAAGGACGCCGGCCGCTACATCACCCTAGGCCAGGTGATCACCCGCGATCCGCGCACCGGAAAGCGCAATGTGGGGCTATATCGCCTCCAGGTCCATGACGAGCGCACCCTGGGGGTCCACTGGCAGATCCATAAGGGCGGCGCGGAGCATGAACGGGCTGCCCGGGAGGTGCGGACGGAGCGGATCCCGATTGCGATCGCCCTGGGGGGCGATCCCGCTTGTATGTGGGCGGCAAGTGCGCCCCTTCCTCCGGATATCGATGAGTATCTGCTCGCTGGATGGCTTCGGGGACGGCCCGTCGAGATGGTTCGCTGTATCACGCAACCCCTTGAAGTCCCCGCCCACGCGGAGATCGTCATCGAGGGCTACATCGATCCTTGGGAACAGCGCACCGAAGGCCCGTTCGGCGATCACACTGGCTATTACACGCCGCCGGAGCCCTTCCCGGTGATGCACATCACCGCGATCACCCATCGACGGGATCCTATCTATCCCACTACTATCGTCGGCCGGCCGCCGATGGAGGATTACTGGATGGGCCAGGCCACGGAGCGGCTGTTCCTTCCGCTTGTTCGCCTGTTCCTCCCCGAGGTGGTGGATTACCACATGCCCGCCGAAGGGGTTTTCCACAACCTGGTGATTGTGAGCATCCGCAAGCGGTTCCCGGGCCACGCCCGCAAGGTGATCTTCGGCCTGTGGGGCCTGGGGCTGCTGAGCCTGGCCAAATGCATCGTGGTGGTGGACGACTGGGTGGATGTTCACGACTTGTCCGAGGTGGCGTGGCAAGCGCTGGGGAACGTGGACTGGAAGCGGGATGTAGTGATCGTGGAAGGACCTGTCGATCACCTGGATCATGTCGCACCGTTGCGGGCGTATGGAGGGAAAATCGGCATCGATGCCACCGCCAAGGGGCCGGAGGAGGGGCATCCGCGGGGCTGGCCGGAGCGGATCGAGATGAGCCCGGAGATCCGGGCGCTGGTGGATCGGCGATGGGGAGAATATGGGCTGGAATAAAAACCCCAGGGGGGAGGGGGCCTGGCCCGTTTCCTTACGAAGTCTCTTGGATGGGACTCGACGCATGAGGTTGCACATGGCGTAAGAGGTCAAGGCCAGGAAAACAACCGGGGCGGCGCGTTCGAACACGCCGCCCCGGCAGATCGCTCCTACCGGAGGCCCATCATCCCTCCACCATCAGCGCGGGAGGCGGGGTGAGCTCCTCGATCCCCTTCGGGCGGAAGACCAGCTGATCTCCCTCCAGATCGATCACCACCGTATCTCCCGGCTGGAACTTCCCGGCCAGCATCCCCTCGGAGAGGGCATCTTCCACCAGGTTCTGGATCACCCGACGCAGCGGCCGCGCGCCGTATTCGGGATCATATCCCTTATCGGCCAGGAAGGCCTTGGCAGCCGGTGTGGCCTTGATGCTTAGGCGGTGCTCCTTCAGGCGGGCCTCCACCTTGCCCAGCTCCAGATCCACGATCTTCAGAATGTCTTCCCGGCTCAGCGGCCGGAAAACCACCACCTGGTCCACCCGGTTCAGGAACTCGGGCCGGAAGACCTTGCGCAGCTCGTTCAGGAGCTTCTCCCGCATCTCCCGATAGCGCCGCTCCAGATCCACCTCCTCTTGCTTCTGGGTCGGGAACCCCAGGTGGGCCTTTCGGATGGTTTCCGCGCCGATGTTGGAGGTCATAATCACAATCGTATTGCGGAAGTCCACCTTGCGGCCTCGGGCGTCCGTCAACCGGCCTTCTTCCATGATTTGGAGGAGCATATTGAAGACATCGGGGTGGGCCTTCTCGATCTCGTCAAAGACGATGATGCAGTAGGGCCGGCGGCGGACGTATTCGGTGAGTTGCCCGGCGTCCTCATAGCCGACGTAACCTGGGGGTGCCCCCACCAGGCGCGAGACGTTGTGCCGCTCCATGAATTCGGACATGTCCAGCTGGAGCAGGGCGTCCTCGGAGCCGAAGAGGAACTCCGCCAGGGCCTTCGTCAGCTCGGTCTTGCCCACCCCGGTGGGCCCAAGGAAAATGAAGGAGCCGATCGGCCGACGGGGATCCTTCAGGCCGGCGCGGGCCCGCCGCACCGCCCGGGAGATCACACCGATGGCCTCATCCTGACCCACGATGCGCTTCTTGAGCTCTTCCTCCATCTGGAGCAGGCGCTGGGATTCGTCCCCGGCGATGCGGCTCACCGGGATGCCCGTCCACATCGCGACGACCTCAGCGATGTCCTCAGCGGTGACCTTCGGCCCCTCGTCGATCTCGCTGCGCATGCGCAGCTGTTGAAGCTGTGTCTGAAGCTCTTCTTCTCGAGCTTTGAGATCCGCCACATCCTCGTAGCGGCGCTCGGCCAGGGCCTCCTCCCGCTCGCGCTGCACGGTTCGCAGCTCCGTGTAGACCTTCTGGAGGCTGGGCCAGCGGGAGGCTTTATACATCCGCACCCGGGCCGCTGCCTCATCGATCAGGTCGATGGCCTTATCCGGGAGATAGCGTTCGGGGATATAACGGGCGGAGAGGCGAGCGGCTGCCTCGATCGCCTCGTCCGTGATGGTCAGCTTGTGATGCTCCTCGTAACGATGACGGATGCCTCGCAGGATCTCGATGGTTTCTTCAATGGTAGGCTCCTCCACCACCACCGGCTGGAATCGACGCTCCAGCGCTGCGTCGCTCTCGATATACTTGCGATACTCATCGAAGGTGGTGGCCCCAATGCATTGAATCTCCCCCCGAGCCAGGGCGGGCTTCAGGATGTTAGCGGCGTCCACTGCGCTGCCGGCCGCTCCGGCGCCAACCAGCATATGCATCTCGTCGATGAACAGGATGCAGTCCGCGCTCTTCAACTCCTCCAGCACCCGCTTCAATCGTTCCTCAAACTGGCCCCGATACATCGTCCCCGCCACCAGGGAGGCCACATCTAACTGCAGGACCCGCTTGCTGAGGAGCGGCTCGGGGACTTCGCCGGCCACGATGCGCTGGGTTAGCCCCTCCACAATGGCGGTCTTGCCCACCCCAGGCTCCCCGATCAGCGCCGGATTGTTCTTGGTTCGACGGGAGAGAATCTGGATCACCCGTTCGATCTCCTGCTCCCGCCCAATGACGGGATCCAGCTTCCCTTCCTCGGCCAATGCGGTCAGATCAATGGCCAGCTGATCGAGCAAAGGCGTCTTTGGGCGTTCCCGCCGGGGTCGAGCGGCTGCGGTCGTCTCCTGGATGGCCCGATTGGTTTCCCGCCGGATCTGCTCCAGGGATAGCCCAAGGCTCTTGAGGATATCCACCGCCATCCCATCCCCCAGGCGGACCAGCCCGAGGAGGAGATGTTCCGTGCCAATGTAGTGATGACCCATCCGCCGGGCCTCATCGACGGCCAGCTCGATCACCCGGCGGATCCGGGGCGTCAGGTCGGGCTTGCTGTGGGGAGTGCGGCGGCCAGGCCCTGACATCCGAAGAACCATCTCCTCGACCTTCTGGGAGGTCACCCCCAGGCGTCGGAGCACCTGGCCGGCGATGCCGTTCTCTTCTTTGACCAGGCCCAGGAGCAGGTGTTCGGTGCCGATGTAAGTATGGTTCAGGCGTTCGGCTTCCTCCTGAGCCAACGCCAGCACCCGCCTGGCCCGCTGGGTGAACCGATCCAGCTTGCTAGACACAGCGTCCTCCTTTAAACCGACTGCAGGATTTCCAGGGGCGAACGCGCAGCCGGTTCTGCTTTTAGTATAACACGCCGCCCCTTTTTCGGTTAGTTTAGGTATTCCGCCATTGACGCGCCGTCTAAGAGGTGAGATGAACTTCTCCGCTTTCTTCCCTCCTCCCATGGCCCCCAGGGCCGTGGGGGGAGGACGCCAGGAGACGTTCGGATCGAGATACAGAAAGCGGGGCGCTTGAGGCGCCCCGCCCTCCTGAATTCGGCGGCGAAGGTTGAAATCAGGACGTTGGGTGAACGGGCCGCGTGACCTCCAGTTTGGGCGCTTCGCTCGTGTCGAGCGAGCTCCGCTGGGGAGGGGCCTGGCTCGCTTCCCTCCCCGGGGCGCTGGGATTGGAACGGACGCCCGAAGTCGCATTCAACATTCGTGCAGGCCGGAGAGCCCGCTGCCCCATGGCCGGAAGGGGCCTGATCCCCTCTCCCTCCAAAACCCCCGCCCGCAATCGGGTCCATCCAGCAATATGGGTTTCTACATGAGCCGATGGAGACCCCTCTCTGCCCGCAGCCCTCGGGGCCGCGGGCAGAGAGGGGCGGTCATAGAGAATGCTCAGGCAGGTTCCTCTGGACCCTTTTCCTCGCCAGCTTGAAGGCGGGCCTGGGCCATCTCCCAGTCCAGCATGGCGTATTCGGGGGCACTGACCCGACGCAGGCTGAGGGCCAGCCGCCGGTTCTCCTGATCGATCCGAATCAGGCGCACCACCAGCTCTTCCCCTTCCCGAACCACCTCTTTGGGATGATGGACCCGGTGTTCGGCCAACTCGGAGATGTGAATCAAGCCCTCCACGCCCGGGAATTCTTTCAGCGCTGCGAAGGCCCCGAAGTTGGTCAATCGGGTGATCACCGCCTCGACCAGTTGCCCTTCTCGCAACTGAGACACCGCCTGCTGCCAGGGGTCCGGCTCCACCCGTTTGCGGCTCAGGGCGATCCGCTTCCGCTCCCGGTCCACGCTGATGACTTCCACCTCGATCTCCTGACCGACGGAGAGGATCTCGCGGGGGTGGCTGACTCGATGCCAGGAGAGCTCACTGATGTGGATCAGGCCATCGGCGCCGCCCAGATCGATGAACGCCCCAAAGTCCGCTAAGCTGATCACGCGCCCCCTCACGCGCATCCCGGGCTCGAGCCGAGCCAGCAGTTCTTCCTTTTGGCGACGCCGAAGGTCCTGCTGGGCCGCTCGCTCCGAGAGAATTAACCGGTTCGCCTCCGGATCCGCTTCGATAATCCGGGCATAGATCCTCTGGCCCACCCGACGCTTCAGCCGTTGCTCCACGGGCAGCTTTTCTTCGCCACTTTCCTGAGGAACCACATGGGATGCGGGGATGAACCCGCGGAGACGTCCGACTTTCACCACCAGCCCGCCCTTGTTATAACCGTTAACGGTGAGCTCTAGGATCTCCCCATCCTGCATCAACCGGCGGGCTTGCTGCCAGTCTTCCTCCATAAGCGCTCGCTGGAGCGAGAGCAGGATGTTCCCGCTGCGATCTTCAGGGTTCACGACCTGAACCTGGATCACATCTCCCTCTCGCAGGACCTCGCGGATCTCCCTGGGCATCCGCTCCAGCTCGCGGCCCGTGATCACCCCTTCCGCTTTCATCCCGATATCTACCAGGATCTCCGTGGGGGTGATCCGGACGATCGTCCCCCGCACGATATCCCCTCGCCGAAGCGAGGAGGGGGCCATCTCCAACCATTCGCCCATCTCGGTCATCGCGCTGGTGTTCTCGGGGCGATCCTGCCGGATCTCTTCATTCATCCTGGGTATACTCCTGATAGCGGGTTATGATCTTTCAAGAATGTATCGCCGTTCAGGTTTCCAGCAAAGGGCTTTCCCCAATTATAGTCAGTCAGGTGGGATTCGGCAAAGGTCGTGCCTTGTCCATCGGATTCGGAGTTTGGGGGCTGAGCTAAGGACCTTTTGCCCCTGGCCCAGCCTCCCAAAGACATTTCTCACGCCATGTGCAGCTTTCAAGCTCTACCGCGGGTTTTGGGGCTGGGGCGCCACCTTCGGCGGCGCCCCAGCCCCAAAAAGTTTTTTCTCCTCCCCCCCAGGGTCCCTGGGACCTTAAGGAGGGGGAGAAAGGGGGAAGGGGCCATTGCCCTCCAAAACCGGGCTGCGGTTCCCCAGATCTCCCATTCATCACTGGACAAAGGGTTATCCGAAAGACGGTCGGGGGAGATTTTTAGGGGCAGCCAGTTCGCCCCAGGCGGATGGGCCTGGCTGCTGAATCTTTCTACAACCAGCGCAGAGAGACATCGCCGGCCAGGAAATATTCTCGACGTCCATCCGGAAGGCGCAGCCAGAGCCCACCCTCGGCGCTTACGGATTCCGCGATGCCTTCCTGGACTTCCCCAGAGGCATAGATTCGGACCGGTTGGCCCAGCATCATCAGGCGGGCGGCCCAGCGTTCGATCACACTCGCCCCCTCGTTCCACTCGTCATATAAACGAGCGAAGGCCTGCAACAGGCCTTCCAGCACCGCAAGCCGGGAGACCGCGTGTCCCATGGTATGGCGGATGCTTCCCAGGATCTCCACAAGTTCGGAAGGTGCTGCCTCAAGAGGGGTATTCACATTCAGGCCGATCCCTACCACAGCGAAGGTCGGGGGAACGGACTCCACCAGGATCCCGCCGGCTTTCCGCCAGGTGCTTGCTGGCGCATCCCGGCTCCGACTTGGAGGGATCATGATGTCGTTGGGCCATTTTAGACCTGCGGGGCAGCCAACCGTCTCGATGCCTTCCACAGCGGCCAGCCCGGCGATCATTGTCAGTTGAGGCCAATCCCCAAGCGGGCGGCGGGGACGCACCAGGATCGAGATGGCCAGCGCCACCCCAGGCGGGGTCCACCAGGAACGCCCCGCCCGCCCTCGCCCTGCTCGCTGGGCATCGGCCAGCACTACCAGGCCCTCCGGGGCTCCCATTTCCCCCAGATCCCGGGCGATGTCATTGGTGGAACCCACCTCCTCATAGAGGTGGAGATCCCGGATCCAGGGGATCCTCTCCGCCATCCGAAGCACTTCAGCCGGATCCCAGCCCATCGCGCCCCCTTCGCCTTAGAGCCCCCAAAATCCGGAAAATTTGTGAGGAACGAATGGTGGGGCCCGATTCGCTCCTAAAATAGGTCTTTGGGAATTGGCATGGCGACGATCGGGTGCATTCCTTTAAAATTTCTTTCCTCGCTTGTCCGGACCTCTCAAGAAAAAGATAATGGGGATGTAACGGCCCCATGACCATGGTCATTATCTACCCTGATCCGTTCAGCTTCAAGGGTGGAAACGGTCATCGCTGATGCCGGGCAATCCTCTTCACCCTGAGATGGATGAGCCAAACCCGAGCGGGGTATCTCAATGAGGAGGAAGGAATCGATGGGTTTAAAGGAACGGCTTCAGGAGGACCTGAAGGCGGCCATGCGCGCGGGGGATGAGCCCCGCAAGACGGCTATCCGGATGGCGTTGCTGGCGATTCGCATGGCGGAGGTGGAAGCCGCCCGTTCGCTCAGCGAGGATGAGATCCTGCGGGTGCTTCAGAATGAGGTCAAGCGACGTCGTGAGACGCTGGAGGAGCTGGAGAAGGCCCATCGGCCCGATCGGCTCGCTGCGGAGCGGGCGGAGCTGGAGGTCCTGCTGGCTTATCTTCCCCAGCCGCTGACCCGGGAGGAGATCGAGGCAATGGCGCGGGAGGTGATCGCGGAGATCGGCGCTGCTTCCCTGGCTCAGATGGGGGAGGTGATGAAACGATTGATGCCCAGGGTCCGCGGCCGGGCGGATGGTCGAGAGGTCCAGGAGATCGTGCGCCGCCTCTTATCCGAGGGATCCTCGTAAGCGATCAGGGATATTCGCCGCGGCCGCTGAAGGCCGCCGCGGGATCGGACCTGATTCAGCGTGATGCGGTTGATTCTTTCCTTGGGGGTTTGGGGAGG
>NZ_JANWXB010000307.1 GCF_025055495.1 Thermoflexus sp.
CGATGTTCATCGGCCGTGCGCCCCGCCACCGATCGCTTGTCCAGGATCTAAACGCACCTTATTTTATAACACAACCCCGGGCGTTTGTCAAGATGCCTCCTGGGGGACGGGCACCATCCCGTCGACCCCAAGCCCGCTGCACTTTTAATATACCGGATTCCCCGCCTGCTGTCAACACCAGGCCAGAACCCCGGGCGGGCCTTCCGATCATCGGCGTTCCTTATCCCCCTCCCCACAAAACCAGGTTGTCCGGTTGCACCCTTAACGATCCCTCCCCAGGATTCGGCCCCGCTTCTCCCCCCATTTCCTTACCCATGCCGCCACGCTGGCAAGGGGAAGGAAATGGGAGGAAAAACACCCCAAGCTTGCAACAGAGTAAAGCCGGGTTGTCCGCAACCGCTCACGAACCCGTTATGCCTGGGCAAGGCTTGGGCGGGCCTCAGGAGCCGAGACATAGCGCAGGATGAGCTGGCGGGCCGCCCGCGCCTCATCCAGGCGGCGCACGGGGGTGGTATGAGGTGCCTGCTGCACCTGCTGGGGATCCCGCCGCGCCTCCTCCGCGATCCGCCGCATCGCCTCGGCGAAAGCATCCAGCGTAGCCTTGCTTTCCGTCTCCGTCGGCTCGATCATCAAGGCTTCCGGCACGATCAATGGGAAATAATTCGTCGGCGGATGGAAGCCATAATCCATCAACCGCTTAGAGATGTCCAGAGCCCGGATAGGCGTGGCTGGCACTTTCCCCATGATCACGAACTCATGTTTGCAGAGGCGATCATAGGGCACCGGATAAATGCCCCGCAGCCGCGCCAGCAAATAGTTGGCGTTCAGCACCGCCGCCTCGGAGACCTCGCGCAGGCGCGGGCCGTGCATCCGGATGTAGGCATAGGCCCGGACGAAGACCCCGAAGTGGCCATGGAAAGCGCGCACCCGGCCGATGCTGCGCTCCGGCCAGGCCAGGGTGTAGACCGGCTCGTCCGGGCGCACCGTCCGTTCCCGATCGACGACCACGATCGGCCCAGGCAGATACGGGGCGAGCCGCTCGTTGGCCCCCACCGGGCCTGCCCCCGGCCCCCCACCGCCGTGGGGAGTGCTGAAAGTCTTGTGCAGGTTGTAATGCATCACGTCGAATCCCATCTCGCCCGGCTTGCAGATCCCCATCAGGGCGTTCATGTTCGCCCCATCCCCGTAGATCAGGCCCCCACAGCGGTGAACCAGCTCAATGGCCTCCATCAGGTTCTCATCGAAGAGCCCCAGCGTGTTGGGGTTGGTGACCATCAGCCCCGCCACCGTCTCATCGCACTCCTTGCGCAGGGCATCCAGGTCGATGTTCCCCCGCCGATCCGATGGAATGTTGACCACCTGCAGGCCCGCCATCGCCGAGGAGGCTGGGTTCGTGCCATGGGCGGAGTCCGGGATCAGCATCTTGATCCGCTTCCTCCCTTCCCCACGGTCCCGATGATACGCCCGGATCATCAGGATGCCTGCCAGCTCGCCCTGGGAACCCGCCGCCGGTTGAAGGGAGACCGCCGCAAACCCGCCGATCTCCTTGAGGAACTCCTGAAGCTGATACATCAGCGCCAGGGCGCCCTGCACCGTCTCCAGATCTTGATAAGGATGAAGATGGGCGAAGCCGGGGAGCCGAGCCATCTCCTCGTTGATCTTGGGGTTATATTTCATCGTGCAGGAGCCCAGGGGGTAAAAGCCCTTATCAACCCCATAGTTCATCTGGGAGAGCCGGACGAAATGGCGCACGACGTCGACTTCGCTGACCTCCGGAAGCGGAAGGTCTTCGCGCAGGAAGCCCTCCGGGAAGGGCGACTCCGGGACGTCGGGTTCCGGCATTTCCACGCCCCGTCGCCCGGGGACGCTGTATTCGAAGATCAACGGCTCAGGCATCCGTGACCTCCTTCCCCCACGATCCCTCACGAAGAGACACGAGAGCTAAGGACGCACGCCCTGACAGCCGGATGCCCTCGACGGGTTGTTACTCCGAGGAGGGCTCGCCGATCTCCCGCAGCGCCTCCACCAGGGCGTCGATCTCCTCCCGGGTGTTCATTTCCGTGGCGCACAGCAGCATGTGGCCAGCGAGCGCTGGATCCGCCTGCCCCAGATCATACCCGCCCAGGATCTGATAATCCTCGAGAAGGAGGCGCTGGATCTCGGCCACCGGGCGCGGCGTTCGGACCACGAACTCGTGGAAGAACGGATGTTCCTGCCAGACTTCGTAGCCCGGAAGCGCGGCGATCCGCTCCGCCAGGTAGTGGGCCTTATGATAGCAAAGTGAGGCCACCTGGCGGAGCCCATGCCGGCCCATCACAGAGAGATAAATCGTGGCCGCCAGGGCCATCAGGCCCACATTGGTGGTGATGTTGCTGGTGGCCTTCTCCCGGCGGATGTGCTGTTCGCGGGTGGAGAGGGTCAGGACATATCCCCGGCGGCCCTCCAGATCCACCGTCTCTCCCACAATCCGGCCAGGCAGCTGACGCACAAACGCCATCCGGGTGGCCATGATCCCCAGATAAGGCCCTCCAAAGCTCAAGGGGATGCCCAGGGGCTGTCCCTCGCCCACCACGATGTCCGCCCCCCAGCTCCCCGGAGGTTCGAAGAGCGCCAGGGCGATCGGATTCACCACCGCGATGAGCAGGGCGCCAGCTCGATGGACGCGATCCGCCGTCTCCCGCAGGCGGGTCGGGGGGAGCACCCGACCCAGGAAATCCGGGTAGGGGATCACCAGGGCCGCCGTCTCCGCATCCAGACGGGCTTCCAGCTCCTCCAGGAGGACCAGCGGCTGCCGCAACTGGAGAGGGGTCCATCCGGTATCCCCTTCTAACTTCACGTCCAGATGCTGAACATATGTCCGGATCACTGCCCGATATTCCGGATGGATGGTGGGAAACAGAAGCACCTTCGGCCGCTCCCCCCGGGTCAGCCGCAACGCCATCAGAACCGCTTCCGCGAGGGCGGAGGAGCCGTCATAATGGCTGGCGTTGGATACCTCCATCCCGGTGAGGGCGCAGATCATGGACTGGAACTCGAACATCGCCTGGAGGGTGCCCTGGCTGACCTCTGGCTGGTAAGGGGTATAAGCGGTGTAGAACTCCCCCCGGCGCAATAGCTCATCGATCACTGCTGGGATGAAATGCCGATAAGCGCCAGCGCCAAGGAAACACGCATACTGAGCGGTATGGATGTTGGCGTCCGCCAGGGCCTCCAGCTCCCAGCGGGTCTCCAGTTCGGTCAGGGGTTGGGGGAGGTTCAAAGGGGGGAACCGATAGGCTTCTGGCACATCGGCGAAGAGATCCTCGATCCGCTCCACGCCGATGACCCGGAGCATCTCGCGACGTTCTTCATCCGTGTGGGGAACAAAGCGCATCGGCGCCTCCCAGGACCGACGATTAAACGAGTTCGGGACGTCCCGGATCTGGGAAGAAAACCTTTGGTGTTCTTCCCAGATCCAGGAAGTTTTCGGATAGTGCCGACTTGGGACAGAACGCGCTCCTCATCTCGTTAGCTTTGCATTTATCCCCTTCCTCAAGGCCCTGTGGACCTCGGGGAGAGGGATCCGAGGATTTTGGAGCTGAAGGCGAGCGGGGGCCCTTTAGGCAATCCCACCCGCTCCTTCGGAATATCCTCAGCGAACGATACGCTTTCGACGTCTCCTCAGTGCGCGCGGGCTTCGCAATAGGCCCGATAGGCTTCCGCATCCATCAGGGTTTCATACTCCGCCGGGTCGCTGGGCCGGAACCGGATCAGCCAGGCCCGCCCATAAGGATCCTGGTTCGCCCACTCCGGGTTCTGAACCAGATCCGTGTTCACCGCGGTGATCGCCCCGCTCATCGGCATATACAGGTCGGCCGCTGCCTTAACGGACTCGATCGTCCCGAAGACCTCACCTTTCTGAAAGGTTCGGCCTACCTCGGGGAGTTCCACGTAGACCACATCGGAGAGCTGGCTCTGGGCGTAATCGGTGATGCCGCATACGGCTTCCTCACCTTCCAGGCGGACCCATTCGTCGGATTCGGTGTAGCGCAGATCCGGCGGGATGTTCATGATGACCTCCTGCAGCGAAGGATCCAGTCTCATTCTAAGCGGCCTGCAGCAGGAGAGCAATTGCGCCATGCACAATTTCGATGGGGGATTCCATGAGTGCTTTGTCCTTTTTTCATTTGGGGGTTTTCGGGGGCGGTGCGAGGGGCCTTTGCCCCCCCACCGCCCCCGAAAGATTTTTGGGGGAAGGGGCCACTGCCTTCCGGACGGGCTTCAGTTCCTCAAATCCCCAGTTGATAACTGGACAAAGCAATGAGAGACCTTTTCGGAGCGCGATAGGCAAGGCCCCTCCTCTCTTTTCTACGGCCCTTGGGGCCATAGAGCGATCACAATCCATTGGGCGAGTTCGTGGGCTTCTGCGCGTAAGCTGTAAACAGATCCCCCAGGTTAATATAAACGGTCTGTCCCTCCAGGCGAGCCCGCTGGACCAGCTTGACCAGCAGGGTCCCCAAACGCGGGAAAAGGGCACGGACCCGGGTGGCCAGATAGCCCAGGCGCAGATACCGGCCCTCCACAGCGGTGTGATGAACCTGGAACCCAGCGCGTTCGAGCATGCGCCGCAACGTCCTCCGGGAGAAGTAGTAAAGATGCATCTCCATCAACCACGGCCATCTCGCACCCAGCATTCGGGCGAAGGGGCTTTCAATATCCATCGTGTGAATCACCACCCAGCCGCCGGGTTTGAGGATTCGGTGGATTTCTTGAAGCTCCCCCATGGGATCGCTCAGGTGCTCGATCACATCCCACATGGTCACGACATCGAACCAGCCCTCTGAGAAGGCGGCTTCCCGAAGAGTCCCTTCCACCACCCGAAGCCCCCGGGCGCGGGCGATCTCCACGGCCCATCGCGAGGGCTCCACCCCCCAGGCCTCCCAGCCGTGGGCCTGGGCGATCTCCAGAAACACCCCGATATGACAGCCGATATCCAGCAACCGCCGGCCCCGCCCTGGCCCGATCAACCGCTCGATGGGTCGAAGATGGCGCTCGAACGTGAGCACCCGTCCCTCCCGTTCCAGCACATATAGGGGATCCTCCATCGCCCGATAAGTCGCCGTGATCTCGGAGGACTCATAGCGAGGATTGGCATAAACCAGGCCGCACTCCAGACACTGCACGATCGGCGGATGGATCCCATAGCCATCGCTGGTGCACCGGAAATCCGCCGCGTCATCTCGCCGTCGCGAGAGAGTGCTGGGGAAGCGCAGGCGGGTCCGGGAGGAGCCGCAGAGGTTGCAGACGACAAACTCCACCGTGCAGCCTCCAGGTTCAGATATTATGCGCAAAGCAGCGCGCCCCATGCGCAGGAACATCGGGCTTTGGGGACCCCGGAACTATTCAGCTCTCCCACAGGCTCTCACCTGATCCCACGAAAGCCGAAGGACGGTCCACAACGCCCTCGCGATCTCCCTTCGGGACACCTTGGATCGCCCATAGCGACGATCCTTAAAACGGATGGGCACCTCGGCGATCCGAAAACCCGCCCGCTGTGCCCGATAGGTGATCTCAATCAGAAACGCATACCCTTCCGCCCGGATCGTCTCCGGAGCGATCGCCCTCAGAACCCGCGGATGATAGCACCGGAAGCCCGCGGTCACGTCCCGCGGCGTTAACCTCAGCAGCGTCCGGGCGAAGCGATTGGCCCCCCGGCTTAGCAGCCGCCGATACCACGGGCTGTCCACCACCCGCCCGCCTGGAACATACCGGGAGCCGATCACCAGATCCGCCTTCCGGCTTCGCTCGATCAGGGCTGGCACGTGCATTGGATCATGGGAGAAATCCGCGTCCATCGTCAAAATTCGCTCATAACCCCGAGCCAGCCCGAACCGGAACCCGGCCACATAGGCTGTCCCCAGCCCCAGCTTGGCCGGCCGGTGGATCACGTGAATGCGGGGGTCCGCCGCCGCCATCGCTGCCACCAGCTCCCCCGTCCCATCGGGGGAGTGATCGTCCACCACCAACACCTCCAGGGGAAGGGGAAGGGACAAAAGCGCCCGGATCAGCGCCTCAATGTTCTCCCGTTCATTATAAGTAGGGATGATCATCAGGTAGCCCATGGAAACTCCAAGCCCCCCTTGGATGCTGGATAAATCCGTCTTATCAGGGATGGATGGAGCCACCGAGGACAGCCCGCCCACCCCTTAATTCCTGGGTGAGGGGAGGGAGGATTTGCCGAAAAGGGAAGGGAAGTTCCTCCACGGCGCCCACCACAAACCGAGCATGGGAGAGGCCCCGATCCCGGGCCTGGCGCATGAACTCAACCACCATTGCGGGGGTAAGATCCAGGTCCACGATTTCCTCCACCTCCGGCGCCAGGACGAGGACGGTATGGCCGCTGCCGGTTGCGACATCGAGGAGCTGCCCCCGGCCATCAAGGGCCAGTCGCGTGGCCAGCCGTTGCAGATCCTCGCCAGCCCGGTGGGAGGGATTGATCGTATAGGCTGAAGCATAACGGGAGAAGAATTCCTGTGCCTGCTTTCTGGGATCCATTGGGATGAGCTCCAGACCCAGATCATCTAATCCAATCTATCACAACTCAACATGCTACAAGATCAGGTTTCTTCGCCAGCGGGAACAACCTTTCTTCCCTTCCCCCTCTCCCCGTACCCTTTGGGCCATGGGGTGAGAGAAGAAAACACTTCCCGAGGAAGCAAGCGGCGTTTTTAAAAAGCACAGAGATCCCCGCAAAAGGCCTATCGTGGCCCTCAAATCCCACCGTGACGATCACCCGGATGGTTAGCAGCGGGCCTCGGACACCTGTAGATCGGCTGATCGAGGCCGATCTTGCCGGGTCCCACGTTCTGGTCGGGAGATGTCCAATGGGACGGATTGCGATGATGGGGAGAATGCAGTAGAATTAAAAACGCGCGGAGGGCGTAGCTCAGCGGTGAGAGCGCCTGACTGTGGATCAGGAGGTCGCGGGTTCGAACCCCGTCGCCCTCCCTGGGGCCCCCGTAGCTCAACTGGATAGAGCGCTGGACTTCGGATCCAGTGGTTGCGCGTTCGAGTCGCGCCGGGGGCGCCATGCGGTCGGTGTGGGGACTTCCCCACACCGTTTTTTTATCGCAGGACTCCTGCTACTGGCTTTCCCCAGAGGGCCTAGGGCATCCCTTCATTCTGTCGCTTTCTCAGGATCCGGCGATGACACAACCATCGGAACCAACGCCAGAGACCGCTCGTGTGCCATGGGTCCGCCCGTTGCTGATCTTCAGCGGCGCGATCCTGGGGCTGGTCGTCGCCTGGTTGTTCTCCATCGTTTCGGGGATTCCCCTCCCGATGTGGGAAGCCGTAGCGGCGATGATCCTGGGGGCTCTGCTGGGGTTCTCGGCCAGCATCCCTTCATCTAAATCTCCTCGCGGATCGTGAACGCTTCACGGATTCTCGAGAATAGGCGGAGAGACAGGCGGCCCCGCCGCTTATCCCTCCTTCCCGATCGCTGCCCCCAGATCTACGTTCCCTTCTCGCCCCCTCGCATTCCACCAGCATGACCGATCCATCCGTTCTCGAAGCTTTCGATCCGGCCCCTACCCCGGAGGGATCCTATTCTCGTTCCCGTTGCCTCTTCCGTCTTCCGTCGCGCCGCCTCGGTGGTTCTTCGAGGCCATCTCGCGCCGTAGGAGGTGAAGAAGAAATAAAAAACAGGGCGCTTCCCTGCCCACCGGATCCTCCCAAGCCCCGTAACTGGAGCAGAACAACACCCGGTTTCCAACCGGGGATAGATCATGACAGATTTTGACAGCCGATGGCCTTTAGCATGAGCCATGTTATGTCCAGCCGCACCTCCCGTTATCCAGGTTTCTATCGATTGCCGTTGGAAGCGCGCGCCCGCTGGGTGGCCGAACAGGCCGGCCTGACCCTCGAAGAACAGATGTTGCTGACCAACGGAGGTCTAACATTAGAAGAAGCCGATCATATGGTGGAAAATGTCATCGGCCGGTTCGCACTGCCCTTCGCGGTAGCCGTGAACTTCCAGGTGAACGGCCGGGAGGTCCTGGTCCCGATGGTCATTGAGGAGCCCTCGGTGGTCGCAGCCCTGTCCCACGCGGCCCGTCTGGCCCGAGCAGGGGGGGGATTCCTCGCGGGGAGCGAGGAGCCCATCATGCGGGGCCAGATCCAGGTGATGGACCTCTCGGACCTCTCCGTGGCTGCCCGGGTGATCGAGGAGCACACCGAAGCGATCCGGGCGGTGGCGGAGGCGGCCACGCCCTCCATCGTCGCCCGGGGCGGCGGTTTCCGGGGGCTGGAAGTGGTCCCGTTCCCGGCCACTCCGGTTGGGCCGATGCTGGTGGTGCATCTGCTCTATGATGTCCGGGATGCCATGGGGGCCAACGCGGTGAACGCGGTTTGTGAAGCGGTGGCTCCCCTGATCGCGGGGATCACCGGAGGACGAGTGGTCCTGCGCATCCTCTCGAACTTAGCCGATCGCCGACGGGCCTGGGCGGAGGTTCGGATCCCCCCGGAAGCCCTGGCCACGCCAGATTTTCCCGGCGATGAGGTGATCCGGGGGATTCTGGAGGCCCAGGCGCTGGCCGAGGTGGATCCCTATCGGGCGGCGACTCATAACAAGGGGATTATGAACGGCATCGATGCGGTGGCCCTGGCCACCGGCAACGACTGGCGGGCGCTTGAGGCGGGCGCCCACGCTTACGCCGCGCGGGACGGCCGATACCGACCCCTCACCCGCTGGTGGCGGGACGAAAGCGGGGTCCTGGGCGGGCGGATTGAGCTACCGCTGGCGGTGGGGATCGTAGGGGGCGCCACCCAAGCCCACCCGCTGGCCCGGGTGGCTCTGAAGATCCTAAACGTTTCCTCTGCGCGGGAGCTGGCGGAGATCATGGCCGCTGTCGGTCTGGCCCAGAACCTGGCCGCCCTCCGAGCCCTGGCTACGGAGGGGATCCAGCGCGGGCATATGGCGTTACATGCCCGCCAGATCGCCATGGCCGCCGGAGCGGCCGGCGAGGAGATCGATCGGATCGCCGAACGGCTCGTCGCTGAGCGGAACATCCGTCTGGCCCGGGCCCGGGAGCTGCTGCGGGAGCTTCGTGGATCCATCACCGGGGAGCCCCGAGAAGGAGCGCACGGATGACCTACCGGGTGGGGCTGGAACGGGGCGCGGAGGGCGGGCACATCGCCTGGGTTCTGGATTACCCGGGATGCTTCGCCTTCGGCCACACCGAGCGGGAGGTTCTGGAACGGATCCCAGAGGCGATCCGGGATTATTTCGCCTGGCTGGGCGCTCATGGGATCCCCGCCTCCGGACCCGGGGTTCCGGAGGATTTCCGGGTGGTGGAGATCTTTGATGTCTACACGATCGACGAGCGCTTTGAGCGAGGAGGCTCCCTCAAGGTAAACGCCTGGTTCCTGGACGACTGGCGGCCGCTGACTGAGGAGGAGGTGGAATTCAGCCTGCAGGTCCTCGCCGCTTCCCGGGCAGATCTTCGGGCGGCGGTCGAAGGCCTGCCGGATCCGGTTCTGGACGCTCTGCTGCCCGGACAGCGGTGGTCTATGCGCGGGGTGCTGCGCCACGTGGCCCACGGCGAGAACTGGTATCTCAGTCGACTGGGACGAGCGGTGAAAGATCCACCCGCAGAGATCTGGGCGCATCTGGATCAGGTGCGCCAGGCGCTGGAACGGGCCCTTCAGGAGTGGGTGGGGCAATCCATCGTCGTCGGCGTGGAGGGGGAGTTCTGGTCCCCGCGCAAGGTGCTGCGCCGGGCCGCGTGGCACGAGCGGGATCATGTCGCGCACCTGCACCAGCTACGCCGGGCGATGGGATGGAAGGACAAACCCTCCTCATCCAGGCTAGGGTGAAAGCGAAGCGCCCGTTGCGTGTTCTCAAAAAGAACGGGCGCTTACGTGCCCTACTACGCATGAAAACACCTCCGTTTGTAGTAGGGCACGTAAGTGCCCGTTAAAGACCAGCAGGGCCCGTGAATGCCTGTAACAAGGAGCTTCTGAACAGGCACGCATCCCTGCGTCTGACTTCAATCCCTCTGGAGGCCTTGTATGCGCGCGAATGGGGATCGAATGATGAAGCCCGCCCGGCCCGTGGGGATCGTCGGTTATGGCGCTTACGTTCCTCGTTATCGCCTGCCGGGCACAGAGATCTCCCGACTGTGGACGGGTGGGACGGAGCCGCCACCGGTCCGAGAAAAAGCTGTGCCGGGACTCGATGAAGATGTGGTGACGATGTCCATCGAGGCCGCCCGGAACGCCCTGGCCCGGGCGGGGATCCCGGCGAACCGCCTGCGGGCGGTATGGGTGGGCAGCGAATCCCACCCATACGCCGTGAAACCCAGTGCCACCATCGTCGCGGAGGCGATCGGAGCGACGCCCTACGTCCAGGCAGGCGATTGGGAGTTCGCCTGCAAGGCGGGCACAGAGGCCATGCAGGCCGCCATCGGCTTGGTGGGTTCCAGGATGGCGGATTACGCCATGGCCATCGGGATGGACACGGCTCAGGGCCGGCCGGGCGACGCGCTGGAATACACCGCTGGGGCAGGCGGAGCTGCTTTCGTTCTGGGCCCGGCGGAGGAAAGCCTGGCGATTATCGAGGGCTCACTCTCTTACGTCACGGACACACCGGACTTCTGGCGTCGGGCTCACGCCCGGTATCCGGAGCACGGCGGCCGTTTCACCGGGGAGCCGGCCTATTTCCACCACATTGTGGAAGCCGCCCGGCAGCTGATGGAGGCCCTGGGAACCCGGCCGGAAGATTACACGTATGCGGTGTTCCATCAGCCGAACGTGAAATTCCCCCAGAAAGCGGCGAAAACCCTCGGGTTCCGGCCCGAGCAGATCCAGACGGGACTTCTGGTGGACGAGATCGGCAACACCTATGCGGGGTCCTGCCTGATTGGGCTGACGGCCATCCTGGATGAGGCGCAGCCGGGTGATCGGATCCTGGCCGTATCCTTCGGCTCCGGCGCCGGATCCGACGCCTTCTCCCTGGTGGTGACGGAGGCTGTTCTGGAGCGGAGGGATCGAGCGCCCCGAACCCGGGATTATATCGCCCGTCGCGTGGTGATCGATTACGCCACATATGCCCGTTATCGAAAGAAGATCGTGCTGGACACAGCGGCGTGAGGAGGAGCGATGCGAGAAGTGGCGATTATCGGGGTGGGTCAGACCCCTGTGGGGGAGCATTGGGGGAAAGGGTTGCGGGAGTTAGCGCTGGAGGCGCTGGAGGCCGCCATGCGGGATGCAGGGGTGGAGCGGCTGGATGCCCTGTATGTCGGGAATATGCTCTCGGGACAGGTGGAGGCCCAGGAGCACCTGGGGGCGCTGGTGGCGGATTTCGCCGGGATGCACGGGGTGGAGGCTGTCAAGGTCGAGGCGGCGTGCGCCTCCGGTGCCGCCGCGTTGCGCATCGGCTATGCCATGATCGCCGGCGGCCTGGCGGACTTTGTGGCCGTGGTGGGGGTGGAGAAGATGACGGACGCCGCTGGGGAAGCGATTACGGCTGCCCTGGCCACTGCAGCCGACGCCGAATACGAGGCGGTCCATGGCATGACGTTCACCGCCCTGAACGCCCTGCTGATGCGCCGCTATATGCACGAATACGGCTACCGGCGGGAGGACTTCGCGCCGTTCTCCATTAATGCGCATCGCAACGCCGTCCACAATCCTCGCGCGATGTTGCGGTTCCCGATCACCGAGGAAGCCTTCGCCTCGGCCCGGATGATCGCCGATCCGATCACGCTCCTGGACGCCTCGCCGATTTGCGATGGGGCGGCGGCGGTGATCTTGTGTCCGGCGGACCAGGCCCGAGCGTTCCATGAACGCCCGGTCCGCATTCTGGCGTCCGCTGTGGCCACCGACACGGTGGCTCTGCACGATCGCCGGGATCCCCTCTGGCTGGAGGCGGTCGCCCTCTCGGCCTACCGGGCCTTCCAGCAGGCAGGGGCTCGCCCGGAGGACATCGATTTCTTCGAACTCCACGACGCCTTCACGATCATGGCGGCCCTCTCCCTGGAAGCCAGCGGCTTCGCGCCGCGGGGACGAGGGGTGGCCATGGCGCTGGAGGGAGCGATCTTCCGGGACGGCCGGCTCCCGATCGCGACCATGGGCGGTCTGAAAGCGCGGGGGCATCCGGTCGGGGCCACCGGGATCTATCAGGTGGTGGAGGCAGTCCTGCAACTGCGTGGCCAGGCTGGGCCCAACCAGATCCCGCACGCCCGCCTGGGAATGACCCAGAACATTGGGGGGACGGGGGCCACCGTGATCACCCACATCCTGGAGGCTATAGATTAAGCGGAACGAGGTGCCTTCGGCCGTCTATCCGGTCCCTCGTGCTCCAGGCATCTTGGATGGGGAGGTTTTCAGAAGCCGGGTCGAAGGCCTCCGGCTCAGCTCCCGAACCCAAAAACACAAAGCCAGATCCGATCCCACAAGGGATCATCAATCGCCCAATATCTATTTGGAAGGAGGTTCCCATGCATCCGGCGCGCGCATGGCGCGGACGATCTCAGCGATATCGCCTGGAAGGGGAAATCTGCGAAGGGTGCGGCGCCCGTCTGTTCCCGCCCCGGGACATCTGTCCGGAGTGCCAGCGGCCGGCGCGCACGCCATATCCGCTCTCGGGCCGAGGGGAAGTGTATTCTTACACGGTGGTCTACGAGCCGCCGGCGGGGTATGAAGAGCAGGCACCTTATATCGTGGCGCTGATCAAGCTGGAGGAAGGCCCGCTGATCTCGGCGATGCTCACCGATGTGGAGCCGGAGGAGGTCTATATCGGGATGCCGGTGGAGATGGTCACCCGGGTCCTGCACCGACAGGGCGAGCGCGGGGTGATCGCTTACGGCTACAAATTCCGCCCCGTCCTCCGCCGCATGGCGACCATGCCTGCTCAGCCAGCCACGGTAACGGCATGACAGAAGCTTAAGGGGCTGGGCCGGTCTCCGAGAGCGCCCGGCCCAGCCCCTCAGGGCATTTGCCTTTTCCTTCCCCCCGGCCCAAAGGGCCAAGGGGAGGGCTGGGGCCCGCGGTCCCCAGCCCAGCCCCCAAAAACCCCTCAGCGCTGAGGATCCGCCTGCCATTCCTCATATCGAGCGAGGGTGAACAGCATGGCGGGTAATCGCTCCAGATATTCCCGCACTGTTGAATCCGCCTGGGATTGCTTCTGGTGATCCTGACTCATTCGTCGAGTCATAATCGACAGAAGATCCAGGATCGCCCCACTTACCGTATCGCCCGGAAGTTCGGAGAACCCACGAGAAAGACACTCGCACTCCAGCGCCTCCCGTGTTTCCTCCAACCAGCGCGTCCGCCCCGCCACAAAAGATGAAAAATCCCCGGTCTGGGGAATAACAGAGGGTCCGATCATTCGCTGAAGATCCATTTGCAGAGCCAGCAAAACATCCTGAACCCGAGCGCTGTGGGCACAGGCGCGGGCAAAACCCAACCAGGCGATCAACTCGAGGAGGAGCGTGTCGAGGGATGGGTTCATGCTTTGAGGCATTCTGCCATACAAGGCCTGGAACTTCTCAGATTTCCGGGATTCAAGCTCCGACTGGAGGGACATATTTTTCTCCTTAATTTCTTTGGGGCTTGGGATGCGGGGCTGGGGCCTGAAGGCCTCCGGCCTCGCCCCCAAGGATTTCTTCCTTCCCTCTACGGTTCCCAGGGGTGGAGAGAAGGAAAAAAGGAGGAGAAATATTCGGTTTTCTTCGCCGAACCAGTGATCAAATCCCAAAAACACGAAATAAAGCGTTATTCCAACCTCACGAATCCAGGAGATCTCCGGAGGGGCGCGAGGGGCAATGTTGAGATCGCTGGATGCTTGTGGGATTGTAAGAGTTACATCGTTCGGGACGCGATGGCCAGGGCCGGACGGCCCTATTCCCTACCGCTCCCTTTCCCCACGGTTCTCCGAGCTGTGGGGAATTCCCCTTAACGGAGAAGGACGGCAAGCTAACTTAATTATAGTCATTATCATCTTTATTTACCAAACTCTGACAAAGGCATCCGGTAGACTTGCCCGCTGAGGTATTCGCGAGGTGTTGGGCGCTGAAGATACTTGGCGCCCCACGATCAGATTCCCCTCCTCCGCCCACTGTTTTAGGAGTTCATTTCCGCCGGAGGATCTGCATCTCCCCTCCCCGGGATGAGGGCGTCATATCCTTCCCGGGCATGGCGGATATGCCGGTAGAGATAATAAGCGAACCCGCCCAACAAGGCGAAGGCGATCGGGATATCGAAGGGCCGCATAATCCGACGTAGCTCCTCCCAGTGCTGTCCGAACAGATAACCGCCCATCGCCAGACCTGCGCACCAGATGAAGGAACCGACAAAGCTCAATAGCGCGAAAGGGAAAATCGGGATGCGCGTGACGCCCGCGGGGAACGAAATGAACGTGCGCACAATCGGGAGCAAACGGGAGATAAAAGTGGCCCACATCCCCCAGCGGACAAACCATCGATCCGCGGCCTCCAGATCGCGTGGGCTGATCAGAAGGTAGCGTCCATATCGGAAGAGGAAAGGTCTGCCACCGTAATACCCCATTCCATAGGATAGCAAGGAGCCCAGCGTGCAACCCAGCCCTCCATACCATCCACCCGCCAGAGCCGCCTGAAGAAGCGTCCCTCCCCGGGCCTGGACCAGCATCCAGCCTGCCAGGGGCATGGTGACCTCGCTGGGGATAGGAATGTTGGCGCTCTCCAGCGCCATCACGATGGCCGCGCCTCCCCATCCCATCCATTGAAACAAATTCTGAAGGAACAACACCAGTTGATGCTCCAGAGCCTCCATGTTCCCTCCGCGAAGGAAATAGGCGGATCGCCTTTGCACGAAAGCCAGGGCTACGAGATAGGAAGTGAAGCTGTCCACCTGCCGCCTCACCCCCAGGTTTGCAAACCCATCCTATGAACTCCATTCGCACAGACTTGGCGAGCCTCGATCCAGGTGTAACTGCTATTCATTGTGTTTATTTTAACACCAAATGTGATTTTCCGAACCCAGAACCTTTTGGAGCAGATGAGGCCGATAGAGGCGGCTCCAACTGTCCCAAAAATTTTAAATTCCCGCTCTGTGCGGCCTTTCAAGCCTCTGCACTTTCATCTCCCCTGGGTCTTGAAGCCGGGGGAAGGAGAGGTAAGGGAAAGAGGCAGATCCCCGGCCTGTCGTAGCGAATTGCGTTATATTAATGAGTAACATGGGGAGGCTCTCGTATGCCTGTCCGCTCGCTTCGACAAAGCTTAAGCGAACTGGATTTGGCGCATCTGCGGGTGATCGCGCGCTTCTGGGAGGTCGATCCGCAGACTCTCTCCCGTGAGGCGTTGATCGCCCGGTTGTTGCCGGTGATGATGGACCCGGAACGCCAGGGCGCGCACTGGACCCGGCTGGGGCTGGAGGAGCAGGAGGCTCTCCGAACCCTGGTGAGGGCGGGAGGGGCCATGCCTTCTGTCACTTTCCAGCGGCGCTTTGGGGAGATCCGACGGGTGGGGGCTGCCCGCCTGGAAAGTGAGCGCCTCTGGGAACGACCCACGGGTCCAGCGGAGGCCCTCTGGTTTCGGGGATGGATCTTCCTGGGATTTGTGGAGCAGCCGGCTGGCTTTGAGGAGGTGGTGTTCATTCCGGATGAGCTGTTGCTGGGCCTGCCGGCCGTGGAGGAGGCGCCCCGCTCTCAGACACCGGAGGCGCTCCCCACTGCCCCCGCCCCGGTTCGAACTCGACGGGCGGGGACAGCGCCGGCAGATGATTTCTGCACCCTGTTGAGCTTTGTGCACAACGAGGCGCCTCCGGCTGCCGTGACCTCGGAGGAGATATGGGCGCAATTTCCGATCTTGCGTCGGCAGCTCCGGTGGCCTCAACGGGAGCGCTGGTCGCTACTCTGGCATCTGGCCGGAACGCTCCAGATGATCCAGGTCCGGCGGGACTTCTTCCGCCTGGATCCAGAAGTCACCACGCGCTGGCTCCAGGCCCCGCTGATGGAGCAATTGCGCGCCCTCCTCGAGGCCTGGCGGGACAGCGTGACGTGGAACGATCTCTTTCATGTGCCCACCTTACGGCCGGAGCCCACCGGTTCCTGGCAGAACGATCCCCGGCTACCTCGTCAGACCCTGCTGCAGCTTCTGGCCCGGTTGGATCCGGGATGCTGGTATGCGATCCCTGATCTCATCCAAGAGATCAAGGCGAAGAATCCGACGTTCCAGCGGACCGAGGCGGAGTTCTCCACGTGGTATATCCGGGATGTGAGGACCGGAGATTACCTGCGAGGATTTGAAAACTGGGATCAGGTGGAAGGCGCTCTCCTTCGCTATCTGTTGACCGGCCCTCTTCACTGGCTGGGGATGGTGGATCTGGGGGAGCCGGATCGGATCCGGCTTTCGCCCTTCGGGGCAGCTTATCTGGGAAAGGGGGATCTGCCCCCAGATGGGGATACGCGTTTTGTCCTGCTGGAAGACGGAACCATTGAGGTCGGGGCTGCCCGTCGGTATGAACGCTTCCAGATCACCCGGATCGCTGATTGGGTCGCTTCGGGAGAGGTCTATCGGTATCGGATCACCGCCCGTTCCCTGGCCCGAGCGCGAGGGCAGAACATCGGCCCGGAACGGATTCTGGACTTCTTCCAGCGCTACGATCTGACCCCCTCGGAGGCGCTGAGCCGCGCCTTAATGCGCTGGGCCAACCGGGGAACGGAGGCCACCGTGAAGCAGGCGCTGGTGCTGCGCGTGAACGACCCTGAACTGTTGCGTCAGCTGCTGGCCACCGAAGCCCGCCGGTATGTGCAGGATGTGCTCTCGCCGGTGGCAGCCATCATCCATCCGGACAGCTGGGCTTCGGTGCGCGCGGCGCTTCTACGGCTCGGCGTGGTGCCCGAGGAGTCCCTTGAAGCGGAACGCGGGGAGCCTCCTGGATCCTGATCTTCAGACCGATTGCGGATTGCCGTTGGAGTCCCGTCGGACAAGGTGGAACGATCCCACTTCTTTGTCTCCCACTTTCCATGGCCCAAAGGGCCGCGGAAAGTGGGAGACAAGATTTCTTGGAGGGCAGCACCGGGCACCTTCGGCGCCCGGCACTTTCCTTTGGAGAAGCCAACTGCGTGACTCCTACATGCAGAACGCCTATGCGAGTGATTCATCTATACAAAGACTACTTTCCCATCCTCGGAGGGATCGAAAACCACATCCGCGCCCTGGCGAAAGCCCAAGTCCGCCTGGGGCTTGAGGTGATCGTCCTGGTAACTTCCCCAACCCGGAAAACGATCGAGCTTCTGGATGGATCGGTTCGGGTTCTGAAGGCCTCTCGCTGGCTCACAGTGGCCTCCACCCCGTTGAGCCCGGTGTTCTTCCTGTATGCCCGCCGCCTCCTCCCTCAATGCGATCTGGTCCACCTCCATCATCCCTACCCTCCGGCGGAGATCGCCTATCTCCTGAGCGGAGGGAGCACGCCCGCTGTTCTGACTTACCACAGCGACATCGTGCGCCAGCGCCTGAGCGGCCGGCTCTATCGTCCATGGCTTTATCGGGTCCTCGCCCGGGTCGCACGGATCCTGGTAACCAGCCCGATTTACCTGGAGACCTCGCCTCACCTGCGGGCCTTCCGAGACAAATGCCGTGTTGTTCCTCTGGGCATCGACGTCGCCCGCTTTCTCTCTGTGTCCGCTGAGGCAGCCCGGGCTCTACGATCCTCCTGGTGTCCGGCCTCCCATCGTCCCCACGTGCTCTTCGTCGGACGCCTTCGCTACTATAAGGGAATCGACACATTGCTCTATGCCCTCGCCCGCCTGCCGGATATCCATGCCACCATCGTGGGGACCGGCCCGATGGAACGCG
This sequence comes from Thermoflexus sp., assembly GCF_025055495.1. Lineage (GTDB taxonomy): Bacteria > Chloroflexota > Anaerolineae > Thermoflexales > Thermoflexaceae > Thermoflexus. The sequence goes on from NZ_JANWXB010000307.1 coordinate 17,820, forward strand.
CCTGGCGGACGCTGGCCCGGAACCTCCAGCTCCTCGATCGGGTGCACTTCCTGGGGGAGGTTTCGGATTCGGAGCTGCCGCTGGTATACCATGCGGCGGATCTCTTCGTCCTCCCTGCCAATACCCGGGCGGAGGCGTTCGGGACCGTGCTCCTGGAGGCAATGGCCGCAGGCCTTCCGGTCATCGCTACAGAGATCGGAACTGGGACCACATGGGTTGTTGGAGAAGCGGGATGGATGGTTCCCCCGCGAGATCCTGTAGCGCTGGCGGAGGCGATCCGGGAGGCCTTCAACCAGCCGGGGGCGGCCCGGGCGCGAGGACGCCAGGGCCAGGAACGCGTGCGGCGGGAATTCACCGTCGAGAAAATGGCGCAAAGCGTGCTGGAGATCTATGAGGAAGTTCTCCACCAAGCCACCCCCCAGAGCGCCAGCCCCAATCCATAAAGGGGAAGCCCCCATCCGACCGATGGGATCAGCCCCAGATGATCGATCCAGAGGCTCCATACCTGAACCAGTTCCGGTCCTGCTCCACCCAGCATCGCCCAGGGCAGAGCCAGCGCCAATCGCCGTCGCCATGACATGGGCCAGAACGGGAGGGAGCCAATCAGGATCATCGTTAACAGTCCTCCCAGGAATCCGCCCCGTCCCTCGATCGAAAGGGGATTCAGGAGGTCCGGGTATGGAGGCCAGGTCGCGAGCGGCCATAACCCGGCCAGGGCCCACAGCAGATATCGCGGGGAGCGAAGCGATCTCTCTGTTTCCGCCAGAGCCAGGAGGGCCAGCGCAAGGGCCAGGCCCCACAGAGGGACCCACAGGCGTTCCCGCAGAAGCGGTCCATAGCCCGCCCGCTGAAAGAAAACCAGAAAGGGGACCAGATCGAAACCTGAAAAGGTCAGCCCGGCCGTATGGCCGTCGATCCAGGGGGCCCAGTATCCGACCAGCATCCCTCCCCAGGCCAGCCAGGCCAGGAGCCATCCGGATCCTCCAGTTTGAGGCGATTTGGTCGAAATCCCCACCGCCGTTCTCCAGGGTAGGAGTTCTTCGGCTTGCTGCCCCCCATCTCCCCCCCGACAGCCCCAAGGGCCGTGAGGAGGGGGGACACAGAGGGGCCACTCCCCCTCGTCTCATCGGCTCACTCCTAAAGGGAATTGGCGGAACACCGGGTAGGAAGGCAAAGGATCTTTCGGGCACGGGCGAGGCCGCCCAAGGCCCATAGGGTGCGCCCTGGAAGATCACGGTCCGGAGGGGAAAAATTCTGCGGGCGTTGGCGTGGGCGGAGGCGGCACTGTGGTCAGAATACCGGTCAGGATCAGGCTGAGCACGGCCAGAATGGCCAAAACGATGAAAACCGTCTGCTGCCACCGGTAAGTAGACGAGCGACGCGGCATCACGTATATCCTCCCTAATTATTTTCAGGAATTACGCAGTTTGCTCCCTCGGGAAGTCCTTTATCTCCTCATGGCCCTCTGGGCCATAGGGAGGAGGGTTTTTAATTTTGCGGGCGCCCTCGCCTGCGCCCACGACACAAACGAACAAGAGGCGCGATCCGTCCCAAGTAAGCGCGATCATCTTCTCTTGGCTTATCTTCCGAACCCGTGCAACTGGCTGGGCCCATTGGATTCAGGGAAGCCACGTTACAATAATATCTGCTATCACCTTTCAGAGGGTGAGGAGAGCCTTCTTCTTGCCTCCTCTCCGCCGCTCGGAGGGCCTTCCTCATCCTACAAGATCTCGCGGGAAAACAAGGCGCTTCATCATCTTCGGGAAGAAAAAGCGATGTCGCGGCGCGGTGAGGTGCTGTTAGCGACTGGGATTTTACTCATCCTCTGGCATCTACTTGCGGAGATCGTTCGACGGCCCATCCTCCCTACGCCGATGGCGGTTGGAGCGGCTCTGGTGCAGGAGCTACCGGGAGATCTGGCATTGCACCTTTTAGCCAGCGCCGGACGGGTGGTGATCAGCATCGCCCTCTCCATTGCCACGGCTGCTCCGCTGGGGCTAGCCCTGGGCCTTAGCCCGCGGCTGCACCGGCTGATTTCCCCTTTTCTCTATATTCTCTACCCGATCCCCAAGGTCGTGCTGGTGCCCATTCTGATCCTGTTTTTCGGTGTGGGGGATCTGGCCAAAATCCTGTTAATCTTTTTGATCCTGTTCTTTCAGATCCTGGTGCTGGTGCGAGACGCAGCAGCGAACCTGCGGCCGGAGCTGTTGCTGTCGGTGCGGAGCCTGGGGGCCGGACGGCGGGCGCTGTTCCGCTTTGTTTATATTCCGGCCTCCCTCCCGGCCATCCTGACCGCGGTGCGACAGAGCATCGGCACGGCCGTCGCTGTGCTGTATCTGAGCGAGCTGCTCGCCACACGCTACGGCCTGGGCTATTACATCTACATCCAGGCCAGCACCTTCTTCGATTATCCGGCGATGTATGCCGGGATCGCCTTGATGAGCACCTTGGGCCTCGCTCTTTACCTACTGGTGGATGCGTTAGAGCGGCGCTGGTGTCGCTGGATGTTCTCGACGTAGGAATTTAATATTTGGAGCGGGCGGTCCCGCCTGCCCCAAAGCATTTGGTTTATTCGCTGTTCGTTTGGTGGCTGGATCGCTACGAAAAGGAGCCCAGACGGCTGCTTTTCACCGCGTTCTTCTGGGGGATGTTGCCCGCGGTTGTCCTCGCCATTCTTGCCGAGGTGGCCCTGGAGCCCCTGCTGGAGGAAGGGCTTGTGCGGGATCTGATCTCCGGCAGCCTGGTGGCGCCTCTTGCGGAAGAGACCGCCAAAGGGCTTTTCCTCCTGCTCCTTTTCTGGTTCCAGCGCGGGGAAATCGACAGCCTCTACGATGGATTTCTTTACGGTTCCCTGGTGGGCTTTGGATTCGAAGCCACGGAGAACTTCTTCTACCTGATCGCGGCGAGCGAAGAAGGCGGCGCGGAAAGCATGCGAATCGTGGCGTTGCTCCGGATCGGCCTCTTCGGCCTGAGCCATGCGGTTTTCGCAGGCTTCACGGGCCTGGGCCTGGCGGGGGTTCCTGAGCATTGTCGCGGCCAACTGGATGGGGGTGCTGATGGTGCTGGCACTGGGGCTGTGGGGGCTTTACCGGGAGCGGACGTGGATCACGCGCTACCTCCGAGAGGAGGTCGAGCAGGGGATCCTCCCCGAATCGATCTATCGGGACAGCCGCTCGCTGTGGCGGAGGGGAGCACGGCGCTGGGGGGCGCTGTTGCGAGGAGACTTAGAGAGATGGCGGCGATTGGGACGCATCTATCGGACGACGATCGAGCTGGCTTTCCGAAAGCATCAACGGGAAGCGCTTGGGGAGGCGCACTGGGAATCGGAGATCGAACGATTACGTCAGGAACTCAAGCGGTGGGTGCGATCTTAGCCGATTGGGCTGAGGAAGCGAGCTACGCAACTCCTAAAAAAGCGGGGGTGGATCCACCGAGATCCACCCCCGCGCCTTTTCCAACCGAACAGAGC
>NZ_JANWXB010000024.1 GCF_025055495.1 Thermoflexus sp.
TTTCTCCCCCCTCCCCGCGGCCCTCTGGGCCGTGGGGAGGGGGGAGAAGGGGGGAGGGATCGTTCCCTTCTGGACGGGCTTTGGTTCCTCCAATCCCCCATTGATCACTGGACAAAGCGCTCACGGCCAGCTTCTCTACCCCTCAAGCGGATTGCAGGCGGGGTCTCCTACAGGCCCCAGATTTGAGGTAGGGAAGCTTCCCTGTCCGCCTCCTATCTTTCCCTCCCGTCATTTCAGGGCGCCCCAGTCCGTTCTTTGCTTTGACGGATTCGGCAAGAATGGATATAATAAGAGTGCTTCTGCCGCTTAAGGCATCGACCCCGAAGATCACCAGAGGGCATCCGGGTTAGGGGTTACGCAGCTTGCTACCCGAGCATCTCTCCTAAGTGTAAATGATGCAAGGGCCCCTCCTTATGTCTGCTCCTTTCCCTGTCCTTTTCGGGCTACAGGGATGGAGAAAAGGACCCTGAGCGGCTTGGGAAGCGGCCGGAGGCGGTGTGCTTAGCCTCTATAGGCTCCTGTCAGGATGGGTAGCAAGTTCAACGAGGGGTTATATCCCGGATTTCCCCCGGAGACTGGACGGCAGGAGAAGTCCCCTGCGCTCCCGAAATGGATTTGCGTCTCCCTTCCAGGGGAAGTCCGGTGGGTATGTCGGGGAGGCACGCCGCTTGACCCGGATTCCCTCGTTGCGGAGTTTCCCCGGAGGCCTTTCGGGAGGGCATGAGGATCGTTCCAGAGGGCCTCGCCCCCTTCGGGATGGGGCCGATGTGGGCGATCTTGTCCGTGCTTCCAAGCCCTGATTAGGGGACGTTCAGACCCCAGAAAGAGGCAAGAACAGAGCGAGGGCATGAGGTGAGCGGCGAAGCCGCCGGCTCGGCTCCCTCTCAGCCCCGGTTTTCAAACGCGCTGGTCTATCCTTCACCGAGAGTGAAATGGCCATGGAACAGGCACAGGTTCAGGTTCCCATTCTGGATTTCGATTACATCCATCTGGAATCCAAAACCTTAGACGAGCTCCGCGAGCTGGCCCGGACGCTGAAGATCCCTAGCTACAGCCGCCTGAAGAAACAGGATCTGATCATGCGGCTGCTCCAGGCTAAGGCGGAGCAGCAGGGCTATGCCTTCGGCGGGGGAACGCTGGAGATCGTAGAGGATGACGCGCTGGGCACCATCGGTTTCCTCCGGGTGAACCCGAATTTCCTCCCCAGCCCTCAGGACATCTATGTCAGCCAGTCCCAGATCCGGCGTTTCGGGCTGCGCCGGGGCGATTTCATCGTCGGCCAGGTCCGGCCGCCGAAGGAGACGGAGAAGTATTTCAGCCTCCTGCGCGTGGAGGCGGTCAACGGCTTGGATCCCGAGCAGGCCCGCTTGCGGCCGCGGTTCGAGGAGCTCACCCCCATCTTCCCGAACGAGCTCTTCGATTTAGAGACTGACTCGAAGAACCTCACCACCCGCCTGATCAACCTGGTAGCGCCCGTCGGTCGGGGGCAGCGGGGCCTCATCGTCTCGCCCCCCAAGGCGGGCAAGACCACGGTCCTCAAGAACATCGCGAACGCCATCTCCACCCGCTACCGGGATGTTCACCTGATGGTCGTGCTGGTCGGTGAACGGCCCGAAGAGGTCACCGATATGGACCGCTCGGTGGAGGCGGAGGTGGTCCACAGCACCTTCGACGAGCCCCCGGAGAACCATATTAAGGTCGCCGAGCTCGCCCTGGAGCGGGCCAAGCGGATGGTAGAGGGGGGCAAGCATGTGGTGATCCTCCTGGACTCCATCACTCGGCTCACCCGCGCTTACAACCTGGTGGTGGAGCCCAGCGGCCGCACCTGGACCGGCGGTCTGGACCCCGCGGCGCTGTATCCGCCCAAGCGCTTCTTCGGCGCGGCCCGAAACATCGAGGACGGCGGCTCCCTGACGATCCTGGCCACCTGTCTGATCGACACCGGGAGCCGGATGGATGATGTGATCTATGAGGAGTTCAAGGGAACTGGCAACTGGGAGCTGCACCTCTCCCGGAAGCTGGCCGAGCGCCGGATCTTCCCGGCGATCGACATCGAACGCTCCGGGACCCGGCGAGAGGAGCTTCTGCTGGATTCGGATACGCTGGAGAAGGTGTGGCTGATGCGGCGGATGATCGCCCGGATGATGGCCCCTCCGCCCGATGGAGGCGGCTACGATCTCACCCAGGTGATGGAGTCCCTTCTCAGCGCCCTGGCCAGGACCCGCAACAACGCCGAGTTCCTCGCCCGCATCAAGAAAGGGGATTGGAACTGAGCCTCCCCATCCGCTCCTTTTGTTCTGCGTGGAATGGAGGGGTGGGTGGCTTCGCCGCCCACCCTTTTTGTTTCTCTCGAAACGGCTCGCCCGGGGGAAACCGTTGCGGCTGCGGCAGGGGCGCTTCGACCCCATCCCCCCTCCTGATCCTATTGCTTTCGAAGCGAGAACACCCCCGGGAGGGACGTGGGCCAGGCCCCTCCTCGGAGACCCTGGGGAGGGGAAGAAAAACGCTTTTTGGGCTGGAGCGCTCAGAAGGCACTTGTGGCGTTCCGACCGTCTGGAGGACCCTATGGCCATGGAAGGCGACGGCAGGCCGCCAGAAAGCGCATCCGGGAGCTTATCCGGGTCTTATTCCATGCCCTCCACGATGGTGGCTTCCCCCTGACCCACGCCCACGCAGAGAGCGGCCAACCCATACCGTGCCTTCCGCCGTCGCATTTCGTAAAGCAAAGTCGTCAGGATCCGGGCTCCGCTGCACCCCAGCGGATGCCCCAAGGCGATCGCTCCCCCGTTGACGTTCACCTTGCTCCAATCCAGCCCCAGCAGTTTGATGCAGGCCAGGGTCTGCACCGCGAAGGCCTCGTTGATTTCCACCAGGTCGATCTGATCCAGGGTCAGCCCGGCCCGTTCCAGGACCTTGCGGGTGGCTGGAACGGGGCCGTAGCCCATCACCCGCGGGTTTACCCCTACGGCCGCAGAGGCCACCCATCGGGCCATGGGTCGCAGGCCCAGGGCCCGGGCTTTCTCAGCGCTCATGAGCAGCAAGGCCGCGGCGCCGTCGCTCAGCCCGGAGGCGTTCCCCGCTGTCACCGTCCCCCCTTTCCGGAACACCGGGGGCAGACGGGAGAGACGCTCCAGATCCGTGTCCAGAACGATCTCATCGTTCTCCCGTCGATAGCGAGGCCCTTCGTCGGTGTCGATGACCAGGGGAGGCTGACCTGGGCGTTCAAGGACCACCGGGACGATCTCCTCTTTGAATTTGCCGGAACGGATCGCCTCCACCGCGCGTTGATGGGAGAGCAGGGCGAAGCGGTCCTGCTCCTCCCGGGTGATCTCCGGATGCTCCTCCGCGATGTTCTCCGCGGTCTCCCCCATGGATTCCAGGGGGAACATGGCCTCCATCCGGGGGTTCGGAAACCGCCAACCCAGCGCGGTGTCATAGACGGTGAGGTTGCCCCGAGGGAAGGGAACGGCGGCCTTGGGCATCACCCAGGGCGCCCGGGTCATGCTCTCCACCCCTCCGGCCACGATCACATCCGCCTCGCCGCACCGGATGGTCCGCGCCGCCAGGTTCACAGCTGTCAGCCCGGAGGCGCAAAGTCGATTCACCGTCACCCCCGCCACATGCTCCGGGAAGCCGGCCAGCAACAGGGCCATCCGGGCTACATTCCGGTTATCCTCCCCAGCCTGATTGGCACAGCCCATATAGACCTCGTCCACCACCCCCGGGTCGATGCCGGCGCGGCGGACTACCTCACGAATGACTAAGGCGGCCAGATCATCCGGCCGCACATCTTTGAGGATCCCCCCGTATTTGCCCATCGGTGTGCGCACGGCGCTAACGATCACGACTTCGCGCATCGATCCCTCCCAGCGAAGAGCGGATGCGGCGATTTGCCCCGGCGGTGGATGATCCAGGATGCCCTATCCTCAGGGAGAGCTCAGCGGTTGGCCTCCTCCCGGGGCTTTGGGGGCCGAGCCAGGCGCCTGCTATCGAAGCCGGTTGACATCCACCCACACCGAACCTCCCATCGTCTGGACTGGATGGGCGGGAAGCGGGGATGCACAGGGGCCGGCGATCGGGCGTCCATCCGCCGTGAAACGGCATCCGATGCACTCCGCGATCAGTTCCGCCCCTTCGATCTTCAGCAGGCAAGAGATGCCCGGTGGTTGCATCGGGAAGGCCCGGATCTGAGCTCCCGTGCGCACCAGGATCAGGGGATAAATCCGGCCGCTCCGGTCTGAAAGGGTGATGGGGAAGGGGATCCCCTCGCTCAAGCGATCCGGCGGGATGCCCGTATCCAGCCATCGAGGGGTCCAGGGGGCGCCGAAGATCGCCAGCCCGAAGATCACGCAGAGGCCCAGCCCCAGCAAGCCTCCGAACAGCGCGAGGAACACCTTGCCTTTTCGACCCGCCTGGGAAGGCAAGCTTTCCTCTTCTACTGGAAAAGGAAGACTCTCGCTTCGGCCATCCCCTGCCCATGGCATGGTCGATTTTCCTCCTTGAAGGGACCTGGCTCATGCTCAGCTTTCGCGCAAACCAGAGCGCCAGCCACCCAACGGCTGGAAAAGCCTCCCCCGTATCCTCCTTCCATGCGGCCCCCGAGGCTGAGGAGGAGACATCCGATAGAGGCCCAGTTTCAGCTCATTCCGGACTTCAGGGCTTTGGGGGGCTTACTTGGTCCTCAAACCTTTTCTTCCCTCCCCGTCGTCCGAAGGGCCGTGGGGAGAGGAGAAGAGGGGAGAGACTTGCCCGCACGAGCATGGATCCGCGCCCGCAACGCCTGTGGGGGCCTCCAGCAGGGGCGCGATCAACCAAAGGGAACACCACCGCGGATAAAAGACGCGGGGAGGAATTCCTTCCTCCCCGCGTTGATTCCTTCATCCGGGTGGAGGTCGCTCACGTCCGCCCTTCGACTTCCAGGACCTGCACCCCCCGGTAGGTCCCGCAATGCGGACAGACGTGATGGGGGAGGATCCGGTTCTTGCAGCGGGGGCATGGCACCAGATTCGGGCGTTGAAGCGCATCATGCGCCCGGCGCATCCCCCGTCGCGTCCGGGTCACCCGGCGCTTCGGCAATGCACCCATCGGAGATCACCTCCTCTCTTTTAGATGATAGGATCGCTCGATTACAAAGCCGAGAATTGGAGAGCTCGGGCGGACGGTGAAGTTGCACACCCCCGTCTATGCCATGGGCAACCTCCGAGCTTCCCCGCGCGTTTTGGGGGGGAAAGGGGCCTGGCCTGCCTCCCTCCCAAAGGCGCTTGGATCGGACTCAACACCTGAGGTTGTCCATGGCGCCACTTCTTTATCTCCGCCCCCATGTCCCTTAACCGTGTAAGGAGGGGGAGAAAGGCAAGTGGCATAAACCCATGGTAAGCGAGGGCTGAAAGAATCGCAACCTTTTTGGTCCGGAAGTCCGTGCAAGCACCCCAGGCGGGTATGCCCTGGGTCGGGGGGGGTGGGCCTTCTTCAGAGCCCTTCGTCGAGGGCCTGTCGTTCCTTCCCCAGCCTCTCGGTCGTGGGAGGAAAAAGGGAGAGAAGACCTTTCCTGGGACCCACCGGAAGGTTCCAGGGAACGTTCCGGTGATCAGGGGATGTATCCCCAGGCGATCCGGCGGGTGATGGGATCGGGCTCGAGGAAGGTCGGCGCGTTGACAGGGTTCCCTTTATCGGCTAAAATACGCGGTGCCTTTTTGATCCCCGGACAGATGGTGAGCCGGTCCGTTCCCTTGTCCGGGGATCGTGGGGCGAGCATAGCCATGTTGGACGGCTTGGTCCACCCAAAATCTCATCGTTGGTCAGCGATGAAACATCGCCCCGAATTTCAAGATCTCTCGAGGGGGATAAGGAAGGATGCCCACCATCAATCAGCTGGTCCGCAAGGGCCGTAAGCCGAAGGTTCGAAAGAGCAAATCCCCTGCCCTTCACTGGGTGTATAACTCGCTGGCGGGGGAGCGTTACTGGGATCCGAAAGGGGCTCCACAGCGCCGGGGGGTCTGTGTGGTGGTGCGCACCATGACGCCCAAGAAGCCTAACTCGGCGTTGCGGAAGATCGCCCGCGTTCGCCTGACCAGTGGGGTGGAGGTCACCGCTTATATCCCCGGTGAGGGCCATAACCTGCAGGAGCACTCCGTGGTCCTGGTGCGCGGGGGGCGCGTGAAGGATCTCCCGGGGGTGCGCTATCATATTATCCGGGGCGCTATGGATGCGACGGGCGTGGACAAGCGGCGCCAGGGGCGCTCGAAATATGGCGCCAAGCGGCCTAAGGAGCAGAAGCAGAAAGGTCGGTAGTTAGGTGCTTCCGTCCGTCTTGGCTTAATCCGTGGAGGGGGAGGTCCGAAGGAGGCTTCCCCCTGTTTTTTTCTCAGCCATCTGAGGGAAAAGATAGGGGAAGGGAGGCTGGTCCGCTCCGCTTAGAAGGCCCCAGTCACCGCTCGTCTATCCCGATTCCACCCCTTCATTTCGGAACGCTGAGCTTCCACATCAGCGCCCCCACATCATCGGTCCCGCGGATCCGGATTCGAGGCCACAGGAAGCGGTTCTCCAGCCGTTCGTCCGCTCCGAAGGCGGTGGTTACAGCGCCCCAGAATCGATACCCCTCCAGGAACTGGATCAGGCGCTGATCGTAATCGGAGGAGGGATAGGCCAAGAAACGCACCGGACGGCCCGTGTGGGCCTCGATGGATTGTTTCCCCCCAATAATGTGATAGAAAAGAAAGGCCTCATCCCTTCCGCTGAGCGGGACATGCTCCCGTCCATGAAGCTGGATGTCCATTCCCGCCTCGCTCATTTGTCGGATCTGCTCCCATGAGAGGTAACGGGGATCCCCTTCATCCGCCCGGCCGGTAAGGACGAAGAATGTTCCACGAAATCCATAGCGCTGGAGCCTCGGGAACGCTTCTTCATAGGCGTCCCGATAGCCATCATCGAAGGTCAGCACGATCGGGCGAGGGGGGAGCGGATGTCCCTGCGTAAGATGAAAGATCAAATCGCTGAGGGAAACCGTTTCATAGCCTGCCTGGCGAAGGTATTGAAGGTGGGCTTCGAACATCGAAGGCCGGACGGAGAGATCCAGCCGGAAGCGATCGGCTCCGGAAGGCGGATCCGAGATGTAGTGATACATCAGGATCGGCACCTGAAGGGTCCGGGTCTGACCATCGGTGGGCGGCAGGGGCTCCTGAAAGAACGGATAAGGCGTCGGAGTCGGCGGCACGATCGGCGATGGCTCCGGAGTCGGAGTCCCTGTGGGCGTTGGGGAGGGGTTCGGAGACGGGGACGGCGCGGGGGACTCGGTTGGGGAGCTTGTCGGGACGAGCATGGATAAGGAGACCTCGGCAGGGGTTGAGAGCAGCCGACGGGAGGTCTCCCACGCAGCCACGTTGATCGCACGGCTCATAGCAAACAGGGTCAGCGCGATCAGCCCGCCAGGAATCATCATCCACAGGGTGAGGGAGAGTAAACGTCGATGCGCTCGAAGTCGCGAGGGACGTGCCATCTTTGCATCCGCGTTCGCCAGGATTTGCATGCGCGCGACAAGGAGCCTGGAGGCCCTCGTGTTCGAGGCTGGGGCGCCGCCGAAGGCGGCGCCCCAGCCCCAAAAACCGCGGGAGATCTCGGAAGTTGCCCACAGGGTTTGTTCTATAAGGCCCTGGACGCCGGGAGGCGCCTGGCGCTCTCCCGGGGGCCCCGGGATCCGTGGGGAGGTGTCCATCGGCCTTTCCCGTGGGAGCTGGTGGCGCGAGTTCGCATCAGAAAAATCCCCGCATCCCCGAGGAAAGCCGGGGATGCGGGGATTGAGAAGTGCCCCCGAGGGGATTCGAACCCCTGATCTCCGCCTTGAAAGGGCGGCGTCCTAGGCCACTAGACGACGGGGGCGTTTCCTGAAGCAATTATACCACGAAAATGCCTTAATCATAATGGGAGCTATGCGAGGGAGCCGATCGAAAGAGGGGAGATAGCTCCGCTCACTCTGATGTCCCCGGGGGCCAACGGCGTAATTCTTGCAGGGACGAAGGGGAGCTATCCACCCAGGGGTTCGATGGGACGGATGCCCTCGGTGCCCCGGCGCAATTCCCATGGGTAGATGATGTAGGCATCGGTCACGGCAGCATAGTAAGTCGGCCCATGGCGGAAGAGAGACTCACGGGGTTTGTAATGGAGCACCGCGGTTTCCGGATAGCCTCCGGCTGCCTCCACCCGACTTCGAACCGTGTTGATGGTGCGTCCACTGGCCCAGACGTCGTCCACAATCAGCACCCGACGGCCCCGCAGCAATTCGTCCTCCGGGAACTGCAAAAACGTGGGCCAGGTGAACAGCTTCACCTGGCTTAAATCCTGAACCTCTGGAAAACGAACGGCTGCCGTCAGGATGTATTTGATGTCCAGGGCCTCCGCGATCATCCCCCCGGGCACAATCCCCCCTCGCGTGATCATTAACAAGGCGTCGAAAGGCCCCCGGAGCTGAGGCAATAGATGATCCATAAGGGCTTCCACATCGCCCCACGAAAGGATTTCCCGCCGCATGGGAACAACCTCATCCGGTGGAATGATAGAGGCGGGCAGAGCCACCCGGAGGCGGCCCTGCCCGCGTTCGGAATCGTCGGGAGCAAGCGTCGGTGAAGGAGTTACGCCGTTGATCGTTTCCTCTTGGGTTTTCGGGGTCTGGACGGGACGCCTTTCTCCCTGCCCATGCCAGTTCGGTGAGCTCGCGTCTAAGCCCCCTGTCATGCCGGGCAAGCCCTTCCCCCATTTCCATATCCTCGCAGCTCGAAGCGCCACCGGGAAGGAGGCCATCGATCTTTTGGAGACGGGTGGGGTCTGGCGACCCATCCGCCTCCCAAAACCTCCCGAGCAACGAACAGATGCCCGGTTTCAGGTGGGGGATGCGCCTCGATCCATCCATGGGGGCCTGACCGGTGCTCGGCCCATCCGGCCCCCTTAAGCCCTCTGACGTTGGTGGATTGGACATTTATCCGCCTGGGCGAAGGGATTCGCCCCTTCGGTGATTTACTGAATTTTAAATAACCACGGCTCTTCTGCAAAGATCCGTGGTTGGGGATTTGAGGGGCGTGGGGTGTGGAACCTCCTCGCGGCGTGCCGGACATTCCAGCCTGTGCCGCTTTGGAACGGGGGTGGAAGGATGGTGGGGGAACAACGAAGTTCCACCGATGGCCGATCCCCTATCCGAGGAACTTTAGGGGTGGGTGGGGCCGCTGAAGACAGCTCCACACGGCGCAATTTCCGCGGTGATCGGGCGTTTATAGTGGGGGCGGGCGGCCATCTCTAGCAGCCCCGCCCGCCCCCTGTAGCCCTGGAACCCTATGGGGTCCCCTGTCGCGCCTTCTGGAGCAGCGCGGTGGTGAAAACGCGATCGATCTCCACGGGCTTGGCGATGGCGTTGTAACGCCGCAGGACCTCATACAGGGCCTCCCATTGTTCCCGGGTTTGCCACCCCAGCCCATGGGCCCGCGTAACTTCCGATTCGGCGTCCTTCAGCTCGGTCTCCAGCATGAACCGCATGTGCCCTCGATCGGCCTGCGGCGCGTATTTCAGCACAATCTCTACGGCCTCTTCCGGATTGGCCCGCGCATCTTCGATGCCCTTCATGGCGGCCCGCAGAAAGCGGATCAGCAGTTCCGGATCTCGCTGGATCTGCTCCTCGCTGGTGACATAAGTGAGCCCCAGGGTGGGCACCCCGTAGTCGGCCGCGTCCCAGATCACCAGTTCGTGGCCCATCTGTCGCAACAGATACGGCTCATTCGATTTGAAAAGGGGATATACATCCACCAACCCCTGAACCAGCACCCGGGGATCAAAGCCGACGTTGACCAGTTCCACTCGGCTGCGGTCCGCCCCCGCCGCTTCCATGATGGCGAAGAGATCCGGCGGCGGCGTTCCTTTGTATCCCACTTTCTTTCCCTCCCAGTCCTTCGGCGTCCGCATCCCGGACGATTTCAGGGCGGCGAACGCCTGTTGCCCGCGCTGGCCGATGAGGGCGATCGAGACCAGGGGGAGGCCCGGATCGGCCCGCCGCTGGAGCAGCACCGCCGCGTCCTGGGTGGTCACCTGGACTGCGCCAGCCATCAGGAGCTGAAGGTGCTCTCCCCGCCCGGTCGAGTGCTGGACCTCCACATCCAGCCCCTCAGAGAGAAAGTAGCCCTTCTCCTTCGCCACATAGACGCCCACGAAGGGGAGGTTGGCCTGGGGCTTGTAGCCAGCCATGAAGACCATATGTTTCAAGGAAACCGTCGGCGTGGCAGGTGCCTGCGGCGTGGTGCAGCCCCCGATCCCGAGAGCGACCAGCAGGGCGAGAAGAAGCCTGAGAACGCGATGGACCATGAGTGACCTCCTGATGCAGGGTTAAAAGGTGAGCAGTGAAATCGCCACAGGGGCAAGATTGTAGGAGCGGATCGAGCCCGATCCGGGGGTTCGAACCGGAGGGCCCGGGCGCGTCTTTTCCCCTGAAAGCCTTGCTCTTCCGATGGGGAGTGGGCTCTCCGGTTTCCCTTATGCCCCCCAGCGGATCACGCGGCGCTCCCCCCATGCGGCGATGGCGTAGCCTGTTAAGCTCAGGGCCGCCAGGATCATAGCAGCGGCGAAGAGACGGGGCATATCCAGATTGGTCTGTGCCAGCCACATAGCCCGCCCCAACCCGCCCGAGGCTCCGGTCCACTCCGCCACCACCGCCCCAATGAAGGCCAGGGGGATGGCGGTCTTCAACACGGTGAACGTATACGGCCATGCAGAAGGCCATCGCAGATATCGGAAGACCTCCCAGTCCGAAGCCTTCCACGCTTGCATGAGCTCCAGGGCCGCCGGATCGACCGCCCGCAGCCCCGTCATCCACGACACCAGGGCCGGGTAGAAGGTGAGCAGCGCGGTCATCAGGACCTTGGGGATGGGACCGAAGCCGAACCACAGGGTGAGGATCGGCGCGATGGCCACCAGGGGGATGGCCTTCAGCAGGATCACCAGGGGCATGACCGCTCGCTCCAAGGGGGGATAGAAGGTGGTGGCCACCGCCAGCCCCAGAGCGATCCCCATTCCAAGCGCCAGCCCGGCGATCGCTTCCCCCAGGGTGACCCAGGCCGCTTGAAGATAAAACGCTCGTTCCGTCCAGAGCACCGCCAGAATCCGGGAAGGCGGTGGAACCAGGTAAACGGGCACCCGGGCGGCGTGAACGGCGAGCTCCCACACCAGCAACGCCGCCGGCAGGGCGAGGGGGAGCATCCTCCCGAGCCAGCGCTGCATCGGTCGGGCTGTTCGAAGGGCCCGTCGGGCGGAGGCTTGTAGAAAGGCCCCGGGGCTCATCGAACACCTCCGGCGAGGGCCTGCCGGATCGCCTGCACCCACTCGCCGATCCGCCGCTCGTCCTGCCGCGGTCGGGCGTCGGGGATCGAAAAGCGAGCCCGGATCCGAGCCGGGCGCCCCGCGAGGACCATCACTTCATCCGCCAGCCGTGCGGCCTCATGCAGGTCATGGGTGACCCAGAGGACGGTCGCCCGGAACTGTTGCCAGAGCCGCTCGACTTCCTCCAGGAGCTGTTCCCGGGTCAGGGCGTCCAGGGCCGCGAACGGCTCATCCATCAACCACACCCGCGGGCCCGACACCAGGGTCCGGGCCAGGGCGACGCGCTGCTGCATGCCGCCGGAGAGCATATGAGGATAGGCTCGTTCGAATCCTCTCAGACCAACCAGTTCGATGAGCTGCTGGATAGAAAGCGCCGGTCGGAGCGATCGGCCGTTCACCTCCAGGGCCAGCCGGATGTTGCCTTCCACCGTGCGCCAGGGGAGCAACGCCGGGCTCTGCCCCATCCAGCCGATCCACCGCGCCGCGCGCGCTTCCTCCGGGGAGAAGGCGCCCAGACGCACTTCACCCGCCGTGGGATGCAGGAGGCCTGCGACCATTCGCAGCATGGTGGACTTCCCACATCCGCTGGGCCCCACGATGACCGCAAAGGATCCGGAGGGGATCTCCAGGTTCAGATCCTCGAAGACCGTCCACTCGCCCTGGGGGGTGGAGAACACTTGACGGACATGTCGGATCCGGATTTCCAGCATCCTGGAGGCTCCGTCGCGCTCTTTCCCCCCTTCCTCAGGAAGGGGAGGGATTTTTAACGTTATGGGCAACTTCCGGGCTCTCCCACAAGTTGGGGCTGGGGCACCGCCGAAGGCGGCGTCCAGCCCCAAAACGATTCGGCTCATGCTCAGAACCCGTGACGCTGGCTGGGCCTGGTTGCAGGCGGGGATTTGGAGGGGTGTGGGGTGGCGAAGCCACCTCCCCGATCACCCCAAACGTTTTAAGGGAATAGGGTGGAGACCGCTCAAGATGGCCGGTCTGCTCCTCCGTCCTCTCAGGAGGCTATCAGACCCCGCCGTCCTTCCATGCGTTCCGGAAGGATCCGGAAGGTCTCGAGATCGTGGCGGGGGAGGGGCCAATCCACGCGATAGCGATGGGTCAGACGAGCGATCAGCCCCTCGGGCCCTTCCGGGAAGGACAAAGGGAGAGCTTCTCCTTCCACCCGAACTCGCCGCAGGGGCGGCCATGGCTCGTCGATCAGCAGGGTGATCCGCGGGTGGGTTCGCACGTAATCGGGCCACCGGGAGCCCGGGAAGGCGGCGATCCAGAGGGCCGGCCGCTCCCACACATACCACACCGGGACGGCATAAGGACGGCCGTCGGCCCGCAGGCCGATCAGTCGGGCGATCCATGGCCCTTCAAGGAAGGCGGCGATCTCGGTCAGGCGGAGCCGGCGCAACGGAAGCTCGGACGGCTCCACGGCATAGGGCTGGTAGGTCGGCGCGCCCAGGCGATGGGAGAGGCGGGCCGCCGCCGCCCGGAGGCTTTCCGATAGAGCGGGGCTGGCCCGGGTGGCGGGCAAGCGCACCGCCAGGGCCGCGTAGGGCCGACGGCCATCCGGGCAGATCGGCGCAGCGATCTCCAGAAGCGATCCGGCCGCGCGGCGAGCGATCCCCTTTCGACGGATCCTTTCCCAGCGCCCGCCAGCCTGACGATCCGCCAGGAACACCCAGCCCGCCGCGCTTCGGGAGAGCGGAAACCGTTCCCCGATCTCCCAGCGGCCGATCAACGGATAGCGGCCTGGGACCGCTTCGATCACCACTCCCTCGTCCCCAGCGGGGCGCACCAGGGCGATGCTTTCGGAGAACCCCTGAGCCTCCGTCCGGAACAGCTCCCGCAGCGTCCGTTCCGGGTGCGCCCGGGCGGCCAGCGTCCACCAGCGCGGACCCAGGCGGTAGCGCCCCCGGGGGCCGGCCTGCTCCAGATACCCGTGGGCTTTCAGCGTGTTCAGCAGCGCGAAGGTCCCGGTACGGGAAAGGCCGAGGCCCTCCATCAAATCCGAAGGGGAGGATCCCTCCGGCCGCTCCGCGATCCGTTCCAGGATCTGGAGCGCACGCTCTACGGCGGGCACGCGCTGAATGTAAGACAAGGTGGGATCTCCATAGTGGAATGTAACGTGATTTATTATAAGAAACCTTGGTTTACTATGCAAATCTCAAGGTAAATCCATTCTGGAGTGGGGGAAGCGCTGGAGGCAGGGCTGGAGCTGCTCATCCGGAATGCGTGCTTCCTGCTCTCCCTATGGGCGCGGCCAGCGAGGCCCGGCGCTCCATCGATGGCCGGGTGGATTCCCTGGATCCCTTGACGGAACGGGATAGGAGATCTTGGGTCTGCTAAGTAAGAAGAGCTGTGCGGAGATCGTCCAGATGCTGTTCATCCGCGGGAGGACGGTGGATTTCCATCCGGATGCGGAAGCTGGGCCTGAAGAATCCGGCGAAGCGGGTTCCATCCCAAACCCATGCCGGCAACCCGGCCCAGCCGGGAGGAAGACATCGTCTGCGCTCTATTCCAGGAAGGCGCTTCCGGGGAAAGGATTCCAGGGGACGGGGAGCGCCCGGAAGGTGTTCCCCGTCCCTCATTCATTCCTTCTGCCTGTCCGGGGTCTGGTTCTTACTGGCAGCGGCGGAAATTCCTCAGGTGCTCCTCATGAGTGCGGGCGAACCAGTGGCTGCCGTCCTTTTTGATGCAGTCGGCCATAAAGTAGAAATAATCCGTCTCCGCCGGGTTCAGCACCGCTTCGATGGAGGCCAGGCCGGGGTTCGCGATGGGCCCCGGCGGCAGTCCAGGATAGCGATAGGTGTTATAGGGAGAATCCACCTGCAGGTCCTCCAGCACGAGCGGGCTCTTCCACCAGGTCTTCTGGTCCGGCTGATAGCCTAGGGCGTATTGAACCGTCGGGTCGGCGTCCAGCTTCATTCCGGCGGTTAGCCGGTTGAGGTAAACGCTGGCGATGAGCGGACGCTCCTCGGGCAAGACAGCCTCCCGTTCCACGATGGAGGCGAGAGTGATCACCTGGTGGAGGGAAAGCCCCCGGGCCCGGGCGCCCGCGATCTTCTCCGACGTCACCTTCCGGCCGAAGTTCTCCAGCATGCGCCGGATCATCGCCTCCGCCGTCGCATCCCGGGCCAGCCGGTAGGTGTCCGGGAACAGATAGCCTTCCAGCGTCGCGCCAGGGGGCAAATCGGCCAGGAAGGGGAAATCCCTTCGCCAGCGGAGGCCGTCGCGGGCGGCCTCCAGGATCGCCTGGGCGGAGAGGTGGGTCTGGGCGGCGATGGCTTCCGCCACCTCCTCCAGGCGCAGGCCTTCGCGAACGCGCACTGTCCATTCCGCCTGACGGCCGGATCGGAGCGCCTCCACGATCTGGGGGATGGTCATCGTTTTGTTCAGCGTGTATTCCCCCGCTTCGATCTCCCGATCCAGCCCGTGATAGCGCACGTAGGCCCGGAACAGAAAGGCGTCCCGGATCAGGCCCGCTTCCTCCAGCGCCTGGGCGACCTCCATCACCGACTGGCCGGGATGGATCGTGAAGGTCACCGGTGTGGCGTCCGTGCCCGCTGGCCGTTCCAGATCGCCCCGTCGAAGGAAGAGATACAGCCCCAATCCCCAGTCCGCGGGAGATCCAGAGAGCTCGGGGCCGGAGGATAAAGCGGGCCGGTTCAGTCGGGGAACCAGGACGGCGCCGATGGCGCCGCAGAAAAAGAGGACAACGCCGATGGCCACGAGCCAGCGCCATGTCGAGCGGCGAGAACGCTTTCGAGCCATGGATACTCCTTGAGTTCTACGAGGTTACCCCCACGGAGCGGCGATAGAACCTATCGATTAAGCGAACGGCGTAGCTCCTGAAAGGGACGGATCCCGTCCACGGGCCCGTTGTGCCTCCAGGTAATCCTGGAGGATGACGGCAGCGGCCTCGGCGTCGATGGGCTCCCGGCGACGCCCCCCGCGCATAGCCCGGTAAGCTTCCGCGGTGGCGGTCGAGAGACGCTCATCCCAGAGGACGACGGGAACCGGCAGGCTGCGCGCCAGCGCTTCCGCTTCCCGACGGACCCAGCGGGCCTGAGGGCCCTCCTCACCGGAAAGGCTGCGGGGGAAACCGATCACCACCCGCTCCACCTCGTATTCCGTGAGCAAACGAAGAAGCGCCTCGATCACGGCTTTGCGGGAAGTCCGGGGAAGGATCCTCAGCGGGCGGGCGATGGTATGGGTCGGATCGCTGATGGCCACGCCGATGCGCTTCTCGCCCAGATCCAACGCCATGATCCGTCCCATCAAATCGACTCCAGAGGCAGCGGGGGTTGAGCGGCCTCCCCGGGGTAGGGAAGGCCCAGGTGTTCATAGGCACGGCGGGTGAGCACCCGGCCGCGCGGCGTGCGATCGAGGAAGCCCAATTGCAACAGATAGGGTTCCACCACATCCATGATCGTGTCCGGCTCCTCCGAGAGGGCCGCGGCTAAGGTCTCCAGCCCCACCGGCCCGCCGCCGAACTTTTCCGCCAGCGTGCGCATCAGCCGGCGGTCCAGCTCATCCAGCCCCAGGGGATCCACATCCATGAGCTGGAGGGCTTCGGTGGCCACCGCCACGGTGATCACCCCGTCGGCGCGGACCTGCGCGTAATCCCGGACGCGGCGGAGCAGGCGAACGGCCACGCGGGGCGTGCCGCGGGCCCGGCGGGCGATCTCCCGCACGCCCTCTTCCTCGATCGCCACCCCCAGCACCTGGGCAGCGCGGCGGACAATGGTTCCCATCGCCTCCAGATCGTAGAAATCCAGGCGGAAGATGGCGCCGAAGCGGGCGCGGAGCGGGGCGGTGAGGAGGGCCAGACGGGTGGTGGCGCCGATCACGGTGAAGCGGGGAAGGCTCAGGCGGATGCTGCGGGCCGCCGGCCCTTTCCCGATCACAATGTCCAGGGCGAAGTCCTCCATCGCCGGGTAGAGCACCTCCTCGACGGTGCGGGGGAGGCGGTGGATCTCATCGATGAACAGGATCTCGCCGGCCCGCAGGTTGGTGAGGATGGCCGCCAGATCCCCGGCGCGTTCGATCGCGGGGCCGGAGGTGATCCGGATGGGCACCCCCATCTCGTTGGCGATGACGATGGCCAGGGTGGTCTTGCCCAGGCCGGGCGGGCCGTAGAAGAGCAGATGATCCAGCGGCTCGCCGCGGGCCCGCGCCGCCTCGATCAGGATCCGCAGGTTCTCCTTCACCCGATCCTGGCCGATGAACTCCTCCAGCCGTTGGGGCCGGAGGGCCATCTCGATGGCCTGCTCCTCCGGCCGCCGGTGGGGCGAGATGGGGCGCTCCGGCCTCCCAGGCTCCACGGATGGCCCTCCCGATTGCTGCACGTCCAGGGAATCTTTGCGGCGCTTCAACCGACTGCTCCTGTTGAACCATCTATATCGATTATACTTCCACGAGGGGATTGCCCCCATCGGGTCAACCGGCGGGGGTTGCCCCATACGGGCAACCACGGGGGGTGCCCCTACGTGGGCATGACGCGCAACGCCCGCCGGGCAGGCCCCTGGGCCCGTTCCGAGCCATGCGGATTTCGTGAGCCGAGGCGATGCCCATGCGAGCCGGCAGGCCTGGATTCTGGCGTTCCCTGACGCCATCGCATTTGCTGGCCTTGACTGTGCTGACCGGCATCTTCGTCTTCGTCAGCACCCATCCCATCCGCCCCCACGATTTCTGGTGGCATCTCGCCGTTGGGCGCGAGATCCTTCAGACCGGACGCATTCCCACCGTCGATGCGTTTTCCTACACCCGGGCGGGCGCGCCGTATCCTTCGTATACGATGTTCTGGCTGGCGGAAGTGCTGATGTATGGGATCTACACCCTGGGGGGCCCGGCGCTGGTGGTGTGGGTTCACAGCCTTCTGATCACGGCGGCCTACGGGTTGGTCCTGTGGACCACGTGGGAGGCCAGTGGACCTCGGGCGGCGGCGTTGGGGATGGTCGTGGCGGCGGCGCTGGGGATCGACGACTGGAACGTGCGGCCCCAGGCTTTCGCCTTCCTTGCCGGCGCCCTTTTCCTGCGCGGGCTCGCCGGACTGGAGCGCTCGCGGCGCTGGCTCTGGGTCTTCCCCCTCGGGATGGCCCTCTGGGTGAACACCCACGGATCCTTCCCCATCGGGCTGTTGCTCATCGGGCTGACGCTGGTCGGGAAGGCGATCGAAGGCGGGATCTCGAGAGAACGCGCGTCGTCCTTGCGTCCATTCCTGCTGGCCTTCGGGCTGGCGTTGCTGACCACTGGGCTCAATCCCCGGGGCTTCGGGGTTTACGAGTATCTGGTGATGATGGCCCGCAACCCGGTGATCCAGACGATGGTCCCGGAATGGGCCCCGCCTGGCCCGGACCGCCGCGGGCTGTTGTTTTACGCGGCGGTGGCGCTGACGGGGATCATGCTTGCGCTTCCACCGCGTCGCCTCCCGATTCGGGATCTGTTGACCGCTGGGGCGTTCACTCTGCTGGGTTTCCGGACCTCCCGGGGGGTGGTGTGGTTCGGGATGGCGGCGGCTCCAATCCTGGCGGCGCGGATTCAAGCCCTTTGGCCGGAACGGCCCGGACGAACCGGAGTCCCAGTTCTGAACGGATTGTTTCTGGGGTTGTTGGGCGGGATGGCCCTCGCGGCGCTCCCCTGGTTCAAGGGGTGGTGGCCCCTGCCCCCTGCCAAGGCCGGACTGATCTCGGCGGAAACGCCGGTGGCCGCGACCGCTTTTTTGCTTCAGGAACGGTTGCCGGGGCCGCTGTTCCACGATCTTTCTTTCGGCAGCTATCTGATCTGGGCGGCCCAGCCCGATTATCCCGTGTTCGTGGACACCCGACTGGAGCTCTACCCGATGGAGATCTGGGAAGATTACCTGGCGATCAGCGCGGCAGCTCCGGATTGGGAGGACCGGCTGGCTCGCTATGGGGTGTGTCTGTTAATGTTGAGCCCGGTGGAGCAACCCGCCCTGGTGGAAGCGGTTGCGCGATCGCCGCACTGGAAACGGGTGTATCAGGATGGAGCAGCCTCGATCTGGATGAGAAGGGAAGGAGCATGCGGCAGCCCATCGGGGTCCCGCATCCCATGAAGGGCGGAGGACAGAGCAGGCCGCCGAAGGAGGCCGCCCAGTTGTTGAAGTCTTTTTCAGCCCAGCGGTTCGCGAGGGGCGGATCCAGGTGCCTTCGGCGATGTCCTCAAAAACTCCAAAGGAGACGAACTGTGCAGCTCCTGCCCCTCAAAAACTGAAAATCCCTGGATTCGGAGCCCGGTTCCTGCAGATCCGGGGGAATCGGTCTAAGATGAAAGGACCAGCCATCGGAAGGATGGCGGTGTCTCGCTACAGGCCGATGGATCTGGGCTTTCGGAATGGCTCTTCCGCTGGGATCTTCCTCCCTGGGGTTTAAAGGGCCCTGGGGAAGGGAGCTCCGTGAATCTTCGGGGTTTGCCATTCCGAGAGAGCCTTATCCGCCATGGGATGAACATGGCCGGAAATGTTCCCGCTGGAGAGAAGCACGGTGCGGGTTCCACGTTGGGTGTTGTTCCTGATCAGCTTCGCGGCGCTGATCTATATCACGGAGCGGCTGTGGCAGCTGTTCGGCCTGTTCGCCGACCTGGTCCGTATGCTGGCCCTGGCCTGGCTCTTGGCGTATGTGCTCCATCCCCTGGTCGCCTGGCTGGATCACGGACCGTTCCCCGAGCCATGGCTGGAAAGCCTGATCCGTCGGGGGGCACCGCTCTGGCTCCGGTTCCTGGCTCGCTTTCGGATCCCCTATGCCGTTGGCGCCACGCTGGTTTACACCGGCCTTCTCACGGCGATCCTGATCGGCCTTTTGCTGGGGTTGCCCCTTCTGGTTCCACAGGCGCTGGAGTTCGCCGCGCTGCTCACCCCTTATCTGCAGAAGGCACCGGAGATCCTGGTGGAGCTCCAGCGCGATCTGGCGGCGCGGTTGAACGTCCCGATGGAAGCGCTGGCAATCCTTCCCTCCCGGGAGACCTGGCAGGATCTGGCTCGGCTGGGGGCCGGCTGGGTGCTGCCGATCCTGGTGGAAACCGCCCGGCGGATCGGAGGAGGGCTGGTGGAGTTCCTGCTGATTGTGGCGTTGAGCTATTACACCATGCTGGATTGGCGGAACCTCTCCCGACAGCTCCTCTCGCTGATCCCGCCGGCGTATCACGATGAGCTCCGGGCGACGGCGGCGATCCTGGATCGCACGTTCGGGGGCTTCCTTCGAGGGCAATTATTGATCGCGCTGACCAACGGGCTGGTCACCTTTGCGGTGATGATCGCCTTCGGCGCCCCTTTCGCGGTCCTGATCGCGCTGCTATCCGCGCTGATCATTCTGATCCCGATCATCGGGGCTCCGATCGCCCTCTGGGGGCCGCCGCTCACCCTCTGGCTCCGGGGGGAATGGACCGCCGGGCTCTGGATGTGGATCATCCTGATGATCTATCAGCAGGTCCTCTTTCACTTCCTGGTCCCCCGCATGCTGGGGGAGGCGACCGGGTTGCCGCCTTTGCTGACCTTGATCGCCGTTCTCGTTGGGGTGCGCCTTTTCGGGTTCTGGGGGTTCGTCTTCGCCATCCCGGTGGCCGGCGCCGGATACAGCCTGGCCTTTCTGTTGTTGAGCTCCCGGGGCTCCTCTACCCGGGCTTCGGAGCCATCCGCGGGATCACCGTCCACTGATCCGATCGAAGATCATAGATGAGATCGAAGGTCATGCCATCGATCGTGCGCACACGAAATCCTAACGTCTCGGGGGTCCGCCAGCGATGGAGGATTTCGGCGACGGATTTCTCCGTTCCCTCCCATTCCAAGGACTCCGGACGTTCCGGATAAGTGGATCCGGCGTAACAGCGCACCTGGGCCATTGTTTCGCCTCCAGCGCGGGATTTCGGGCTGACCGCTTTGTAGTGTAGTCAATGCCGGAAATGGAGGGTTGGGGGTAGCGGGCGGCGAAGTCGCCTGCTCCCTTCCATCTCGGATCGAAAGCGCCCTTCGGGCCTGGCGCAGCTCCCTGCGGGAAACGCCGTCGCTTTGTTCGCTTCGAAAGCGATGAGGAAAGGTTCGATGGGCGAGCGGCCGAGGGCCGTTCGCGTGGCCGGAGTTTGGATCCTCCGCCCTCCCCAGGGGAGGTGAGGGAGTCTCTCCGAACCGTTCCCGCTGCGGCGCTTTCCCCCGATCAGAGCGTGATGATCAGGGAACCTTCCGGAG
>NZ_JANWXB010000026.1 GCF_025055495.1 Thermoflexus sp.
GGGCGCCGAAGGCGCCCGGCTCCACCCCCACATCGGTTCCTCCGGGGCTCCAGAAGAACGGTGGACAAGCAGAAGGGGAGGGGTAGCAGCGTCCACAGCCAGAGCCAGCAGACATCGGCGATCAGCCAGTAGCGAACGAGCCCAGGGATATTCCTCTGCCTCTGGATAAGGAGGCGATCGCCCCCCCGATTATCGGATGTGGGATCCCGGGTTCGGATGGTTATATCCCCGGCCGATCCCCCGGTAGATGAACCCCAGCTCCCGCATGACCTCCGGCTCATAGATGTTCCGGCCATCGATGATCACCGGCCGGCGCATCCGCTGCCTGATCCGGGGAAGATCCAGATGCCTGAACTCGTTCCACTCTGTTACCACGACCAGGGCATCCGCCCCCTCGGCCAGCTCGTAGGGATCAGCGCACATGATCAGCGGGGGCAAGGCCCGGGCGGCGTTGGGCATGGCCACGGGATCGTAGGCGCGGACGATGGCGCCTTCCCGCAGGAGATGGCTGGCGATCTCCAGCGAGGGCGCCTCCCGGATGTCATCGGTGTTCGGCTTGAAGGAAAGCCCCAGCAGGCCGATCACCATGCCGTTCAGATCCTCGAGGATCTCTTTCAGTTTCTCCACCACCCGCCGCCGCTGGTCCCGGTTGATCTCCACCACTGCCTGGAGCAGCTGGGGATGGCACCCGTGGACGATGGCCATATGGATGAGGGCTTTGACGTCCTTCGGGAAGCATGAGCCGCCCCAACCCACCCCGGCGTCCAGGAAGGCACGGCCGATGCGCTTGTCGAAGCCCATTCCCGCTGCTACTTCCTTGACATCGGCGCCCAGGGCTTCACAGATGTTGGCGATCTCGTTGATGAAGGAGATCTTGGTGGCTAGGAAGGCGTTGGAGGCGTATTTAATCATCTCGGCCGTGCGCAGATCGGTGATCATGAGGGTGCTGCGCAGGGGAAGGTAAAGCTGTGCCACCTTCTCCGCCGCCTCCCGGTCGAGCGAGCCCAGCACGATGCGGTCCGGGTTCATGAAGTCGTAAACCGCCGACCCCTCCCGCAGGAACTCCGGATTGGAGACCACCCAAAAGGGGATCGGCTGGCGCTGGCGGCTCCGCACGATATCCGCCACCCAGTCCCCGGTTCCCACCGGCACGGTGCTCTTGTTGACGATGATGAGGGGGTGATCCATCACCTCGCCGATGCGCTCGGCCGCCATGCGCACATAGCGCAGATCCGCCTCCCCGTCCACCCCCTCCGGGGTTCCCACGGCGATGAAGACGAACTCCGCCGCGAGGCCGTTGATGCCTTCCTCGTAGGAGGTCGTGAAGGAGAGCCGGCCGGCCCTCATGTTGCGGCGGATGATCTCTTCGAGCCCGGGCTCGAAAATAGGAAGGCGGCCCTCCTGAAGCATGGCGATCTTCTCTTCGTTGATATCCACGCATGCCACGCGGTTGCCCAGGTCGGCCAAGCAGGCCGCGGTGGTCAACCCGACATAGCCGGCGCCGATCACGCAAATTCGCTTCATCCATGCCTCCCGGAATGTTGGTCAGGGCAACCCCCCGCGGTTGCCTTATTCGGGCACCCCTCCGTGCTTGCCTCCATGGGGGGGCAGGCACAGGGGCCTGCCCCGATGATGTGCGAATGGTCAAAGCCGTTCCGCGGGCTCTGCAACCGGCCAGCGTTCCGCCGGGATCACGCCTGCCATCAATAACCCAACCTGCTGCAATGTGGCCTCCGCCCGATCCAGGATGGCCACGATGCGACCCCGATACATCACTGCAATCCGATCGGCCAGGGAGAAGATTTCATCCAGCTCGGTGGAGACCAGCAGCACCGCTATCCCCTGGTCGCGCATCTCCACGATCTTGCGGTGGATGTATTCGGTCGCCCCCACGTCCAGACCGCGGGTGGGCTGATTGGCCACCAGCAAGCGGATCGAACGGGAGAGCTCCCGGGCGACGATCACTTTCTGCTGGTTTCCTCCGGAGAGGCTTCGCACCGGAGTGTGGGGTCCAGGCGTTCGGATGTCATAAAGGGCGATGAGCTGGCGCGCGTGTTCTAAAACGGCCTGGGGCTGCCGCTGGACTCCGCGGGCGAAGGGAGGCTGGTGATACGTGTTGAGCACCAGATTGTCCGCTACCGAATAAGGCAGCACCAGGCCGTGCTTCTGGCGATCCTCCGGGATGTGGGCCATCCCTCGTTCGGTTCGAGGGCGAGGCGGCTGGAATGTGATCTCTTCGCCCAGCAGCACAACCCGGCCGCCGGCGGCCGGCCGCAATCCCACCAGGGCCTCGATCAGCTCCGTCTGGCCGTTGCCCTGCACCCCGGCGATCCCCAGGATCTCGCCGGCGCGCACGGAGAAGCTCACCCCGTTGACCACCGTCGCCCCCCGATCGTCGCGGACCCGCAGGTCTTCCACTCGCAGGACCTCTGGACCGGGCCGGGCAGGGGACTTTTCCACGGTGAGCATCACCTCGCGGCCGACCATCATCGCCGCCAGGTGTGCCTCATCCGCCTCCTGGGGCGTCAGAACGCCGACCACCCGGCCGTTCCGGAGCACCGTGATGCGATCGGCGACGGCCATGACCTCCTTCAGCTTGTGGGTGATGAAGATAATCGAGACCCCCTGTTGCTGAAGATGGCGCATGACCCGGAACAGCTCTTCGGTCTCCTGTGGCGTCAGCACTGCCGTGGGCTCGTCCAGGATCAGGATGTCCGCCTTCCGGTAAAGGGCCTTCAGGATCTCCACCCGCTGCTGGACCCCGACGGGCAGGTCCTTCACCAGCGCGTTGGGGTCTACCTCCAGACCGTAACGCTGGGAGAGGGCGCGGACCTCCTCCACTGCCTGCCGGAGATCCAGGAACGGTCCGCGGCGGACCTCCTGGCCCAGGATGATGTTCTCCGCCACGGTGAACACCGGCACCAGCATGAAATGCTGGTGGACCATCCCGATGCCTAGGCGGATGGCATCGCTGGGGCTGCGGATTTCGACCGCCTGGCCGTTGACGTAGATCTCCCCCTCATCGGGGTGGTAGAGGCCGTAAAGGATGTTCATCAGGGTGGTCTTCCCGGCCCCGTTCTCTCCCAGGATCGCGTGGATCTCCCCACGGCGCAGCGAAAAGCTTACATGGTCGTTGGCGACCACGCCGGGGAAGCGCTTGACGATCCCCACCACCTGCAGGATGACGTTGTCGGCGGTGAGCGGGGCAGAGACGGGATGGGCTTCCCGGCGCCGCGGCGGCAGGGCCTCTTTCTCATAAGGCTGCCCATCGGCGGCCGGAGGGATCGTCCGGCCCACGATGCCGGTGAGCACCAGCATCGTCATCACGTAGGGCACCATGCCCACGAACTGGGAAGGCGCGGGGAACTCGAACTGCTGGGCGTTGGCCTGAAGGGCCTGGGCCGCCCCGAACAGCAGCGTGGCCGCCCAGGCCCCAAAAGGCGTCCAGTTCCCGAAGATCATCGCCGCCAAGGAGATGAAGCCCCGGCCGCTGGTCATCAGGGGCTCGAAGGCCGGCACCGACTCCAGGGTGAAGTAGGCACCCGCCAGGCCCGCGATCGCCCCCCCGGTGATCACGTTGATGTATCGGAGGCGGATCACGTCGATCCCCAGGGTGTCCGCGCCCCGGGGGTGCTCGCCCACCGCCCGTGTCCGCAGTCCCCACACGGTCCGGAACAAAAGGATGTGCACCACGATCACCAGGATAGGCGCCAGCCAGGTGATCGGCTGCTGGCTGAAGATGCTCCCCACCAGGGGAAGATCGGAGAGCCCGGGGAGGGCGACGCGGGGAAGCACCCCCGGGGAATGGGGCATCTGGCCGCCGAAGAAGAACTGACGGTTCAGATAGCCAGTGATCCCAACCGCCAGGATGTTGATCACCGTCCCGCTGATGATCTGATCGGTCTTGTAGGTGATCGAGAGGACCGCGTGCAGCAGGCCCAGGAGGGCGCCGGTGAGGATGGCGATCAGCACGCCCAGGAGAAGGGCAAGGAGCCCGGGAACCCCTGCATCGTAAATGTAGAGCGAGGCGGTGAAGCCGGTGAACGCGGCCGTCAACATCATGCCCTCGATAGCGATGTTCACCACCCCGCTCCGCTCGCAGAAAATGCCGGAGAGGGCGCCCAGCACCAGGGGGGTGGAAACCCGGATGGTGGTGGCCAGCATGCTGACGATGATCACGGCCGCCGGATAGCGCTCATAGCCCAACGCCACCGCAGTCCCGAAAATAAGGGCGATCACACCGATGACGAAGCCGAATCGCCGCGCGTCCATTCCGGATCCTCTCTGGATAAAGCTGGGGCAACGCTCATCTTGGAACCATCCCGATCTTTAGAGCGAATGGATCATGGGTTGTGGCCGCGAAGCCGCCGCCATGACCTATGGTCTTATTCGAGTCTCTTATAGCTCTCCCCAACCACGGGTCAGCACCATCTGTTCGGCCTCGGTCGCCCGTCGGAAGAGCGGACGGTAGAGGGCGCGAACGATAGCTTCTGCCGCCACGAACATCAAAATCAGCGCCTGGATCACCGAAATCAGGTCCACCGGGACCTGAGTCAGAAACTGCATGCGGCTGGCCCCATTGCGCAGGGCGCCGAAGAGGAAAGCCGCCAGCACCACTCCCAGGGGGTGGACCTTGCCCAGGAGCGCGACGGCGATGGCGTCGAAGCCGTATCCCAGGTTGAAGCTCAGCTCGTGGCGGTAATTGAGCCCAGTCACCTGCACCGCGCCGGCCATCCCGGCCAGGAAGCCGCTCATGGCCATGGTAAGAACGGTGATCCGAACAATCGAGATGCCGGCATAGCGGGCGGCGTGAGGGTTCAAACCCACCGTTCGGATCTCGAAGCCCAGCGTGGTCCGCCACAGGAGCCAGGCCACCAGCAGGGCCACTCCCAGGGCGATCAGGAAGCCCGCATGG
>NZ_JANWXB010000092.1 GCF_025055495.1 Thermoflexus sp.
CGGTGGTCACGTTCAACCGCCTGGTCTGGCGACGCCTTTTTGCGCTGGGGGCGGCGCGCTTCGGAATGTATTATGCCTTGCTTCGGGGATCCGCCAACGTTTTTGGGGCTGGGGCGCCGCCAAAGGCAGCGCCCCAGCCCCAAAACCGTTGGCGGATCGCCGAAGCAAGGCTTAATCCATTCGGAAGCGCTCCGCGGCCAGCGCATAAAGGCGTCGCCAGACCAGGCGGTTGAACGTGACCACCGTCAGGATCATCGTCAGGGTGGCAGCCAGCAGCATCGGATAGTCCCCATGCCCGGTCGCCTGGGCGATCAGCGCCCCCAGACCCAACGTCATGTGGGTCTGCCCGGCGAACTCGACATACTCCGCCACGATCGTCGCGTTCCACGCCCCCCCGCTGGCCGTGATCAGGCCGGTGATGAGATAGGGAAAGATGGCCGGCATGATCAGCACCCGCCATCGTTCCAGGCCCCGGATCCCCAGGATCTCGGTGGTGAAGACCAGATCGCGGGGAAGGGCGGAGGCGCCGGCGATGATGTTGAAGAGGACATACCATTGAGTCCCCATGAGCATGAGGGCAACTGCCGCCAGCTCGATCCCCATCGGGACACGGAGCAGGAAAAGCAAAATCACAGGGAAGAGCGCGGTCGCCGGGATGGAGGCGACAACCTGGATGAGCGGCTGGACCCGCGCGGCCAGCGGTCGATTCATCCCAACGGCCACTCCCAGGGGAACCGTCCAGGCCATGGCGATGAGTTGGGCGACGAGAACGCGGGCCATGGAAGCGAGGGTCGCCAGCCCAAGCACGGGCGCGCTGGATGGCGGAAGGGCGCTCAGTAGACGGAACGCCATATAGGCTCCGTAAATGAATCCAATCCCAGCGATCACGACCAGCGGGAGCAGGAAAACCCGGGCCGGGATCGGGTTCAAGGCCGGACGGGCGACGAGTTGCGCGCTCAGGCGCCCCAGGGCGGCGTCCACCCGCTCCAACAGGGGATTCCAGATCCGCTCGGTGAACCACTCGGACAGCGCGGCTCGCTGCCACAGGTCGTAAAGCCAGGAGGAGGGCGCCTCGTCGCTCTCCACCATCTCCAACCGGAATTTATCCGCCCAGGCCAGCAATGGGCGCCAGAGCAGCTGATCCATCCCCACGATGACCCCGATCAGAGTCCCCAGCCCCCAGATCAGGGCCTGTAGATCCCCCTGTTCCGCCGCGACTTGAAGATAAGTCCCCAGGCCGATCAACCGGAAGTCCCTGGCGCCGACGGTGAAGGTCTCCGCGGCCATCAGGAAGAACCACCCGCCAGCCCAGCTCATCATGCTGTTCCAGATCAGAGGGATGGCCGCATGGGCGAGCTCCAGATGCCGGAAACGCAGCCAGGGGTTCAGGCGGAAGATCTGAGCGACCTCTCGGAGATCTGCTGGGATGGTGATCATCGATTGGTAGAAGCTGAAGGTCATGTTCCAGACCTGGCTGGTGAAAATCAAAACAATGGAAGCGAGCTCGACGGCGACATCCTCGGGCAGGATCGCGGTGAGAGAGAGGGCGACCACCGGGAGGAACGAGAGGATGGGGACGGACTGTAAAACATCCAGCACCGGAAGGATCACGGCCCCGGCCCAGCGATAAGTGGCTGCCATGTATCCCACCGTGAGCGAAAATAGAAGAGACAGCGCATAAGCGGCTGCCATGCGCAAGAGGGAACGAACCGCGTAGTAAGGAAGGACCTCCGGGGCCAGCTGGATTGCCGGCCCGGAGATGGCGGCCGGCGCCCGGACGGCCAGGGTCATCCCCAGCACCAGGATGGCGATCAGCAGCAACAGGATCGCGACGTCCGCCCCGGTTAGGGCGACGCGGATCGGGATGAACGCGCCGAAAAAGCGCCGCATCGGTCATACCCCATGCCATGGATGACTGCAGTTTATATAGGAGTTACGCCGTTGGGAGCCGGTCGGACGAGGTGGAATGGCCCCACCCCCTATATCCTCCTTCCCCATGGCCCTTGGGCCGTGGGGAAGGAGGGAAAAGACTTCCCGAGGAAGCAAGCGGCGCAGCTCCTATTGGCTTGCGAATTAGGCTCGCTAACGGCTTGCCCGATCAGGGAGAGGCCCTTCGGGAGCTGGAGGATCCAGCAGCGGTAACAGGCCGAGCCCGAATCATTTTAGCTCAGAGGAGCATTTCCGGGTGAATGACAACGATTCTTCGAGCCGCAAGAAGGGGGGCAAGGGCAAAGAGGTTGTAAACTTAGGATTTGGGGGTGAGGGAGAGGGGCAAATCCAGAATCCCCAGCAGGGATCGTGAGGATTCAAAAGAGCGCTCAAAATCCAGCCGCGAGGGAGAACCCATGTCCCAGATGCTGGCCATTGAGATCCATGGCCTGACGAAATCCTACGGGCGAGTCCGCGCCCTGCGGGGGGTGGATCTGGCGGTGCAGCGGGGAGAGATCTTCGGATTCCTGGGCCCCAACGGGGCGGGCAAGACCACCACCATCCGTTGCATGCTGGATCTGATCCGCCCGGATGGAGGGACGATCCGGATCCTGGGGCTGGATCCGCAAAAAGACCCGGTGACGGTGCGAGCGCGCACTGGCTATCTCCCGGGGGAGCTCTACCTGGATGAAAACCTTACGGTCGAAGAGGCGTTGCACCTGTTCAACGCCCTTCGAAGGGGACGCGCCGATTGGTCTTTCGTCCGCCGCCTCGCGGAACGGCTGGACCTGGACCTCCATCAGCGGATCCGGAACCTCTCCAAGGGGAATAAGCAGAAGGTCGGGGTGATCCAGGCGTTGATGCACCGGCCGGAGTTGTTGCTGCTCGATGAGCCCACCCTGGGCCTGGATCCGCTGATGCAGCGCGAGGTCCTCCGGTTGCTGCGGGAGGCCCAGGCGGAGGGCGCGACGGTCTTTTTCTCCTCGCATATCCTCAGCGAAGTGGAGGCGGTGGCGGATCGGGTCGCCATCATCCGCCAGGGCGTGATCGTAGAGGTGGCGGAGATCGCCGTCCTGCTGCAGCGCTCGGTGCGCCGGGTGCGGGTTCATTTGAAGGCTCCCGTGGATTCCGATCCCCTCTCCCGGCTTCCCGGCGTGCGCGTCCTTGAACGCGAAGATCAGACCGCCCTGCTCCTTCAGGTGGAAGGCGATATGGATCCTCTGATCAAAGCGCTGGCGGCTCTCCCGGTTCGGGATCTGGAGGTGGAGCGGCCATCATTGGAGGAGATTTTTATGATGTATTATGAGCGTTAGGGTCTCTGAGGAGGGGGGAGAAAAAATCTTTTTGGGGCTGGGGGGGGGGCGGGGGGCGGGCCCCCCCCCCCACAAAAACCCCCCCCACCTTGGAGGATAAAAATAAG
>NZ_JANWXB010000096.1 GCF_025055495.1 Thermoflexus sp.
CGAAGAGGGCGGCCTCCTTGCCCATCCGCTCGGCGGCCATCTCCTCCAGGCGCCGCACCGTGGGATCTTCCCCGAACACATCATCGCCCACCTCCGCCCGAGCCATGGCCTCGCGCATGGCCGGCGTGGGGTGGGTCACCGGGTCGCTGCGCAGGTCGATCCATCCGTTCAACAGTGGGATGCTCCTGTGACGCGCTTCGCCGCGGGCCCGCAGGGGCGCATGAGGCGATTTCCCCCCTTTGCGGTCTCCTAGCCGGCGGCGCCTGCACGAGGGTTGCGGGCTTACCGGGCTTGCTGATCCAGGATCTCCGCCCCGATCTGCCGCAGGGTCTCGAGGACCTTGTGCTCCAGCGTCTCGGGACGGATGCTGGCGGCGGAGCGGGCGCGGATGACGAACTCGATTTCCAGCTCCGCCCCATCCGTCCGCAGGGGAGAGATCACCCCGCGGATGATCTCTGAGGTCCGGTCCCAGGGCACCCGGGCGCGCAGGTAGACCTCCGAGAGCCCCCGGCCCTTTGAGGGGGCCGGCGGCGCCTCGACCGCCTCCAGGGGTTTCTCCGGCATCGGGCGGGCCGCTGCCTCCACGCCCGCCGGGTAGGACGTCACTGCAGATTCGGCGGTCAGAGCTGGCCCCTCGGGCTGTGGAGGCGGGGCCTCCCGGAGCAGCACGGCCTCTTCATCCTCCAGGGCCGCCTCCGGGATCGGCTCGCGGAAATACACCCGGCCCCTGCTCCGCACCGCGAAGACGCCGCTCTGCACGCCCTCCACGATCGCGCGGTGCACGATCGCCTTGTCCGCCAGCATGGGGAGGTTCGGATAGCGCCAGAAGGCCTCGACGATCTCGCGCACCGGCCGTTCGCTCTCCCCTTCCCGCATCGCCTTGCGCAGGAGCACGCCCGGGGCGATCCGCTCGGCCAGCAGCTCGGAGCTCTTCATGAACTCCACGACACGCCGGGCCAGCGAGCCCCGGTCGCCGGACGTCGGGAGCCCGATATCCTGCCACTCCACTCCGTCGGCTCCCGCCTTCGCCAGGTGCCGGTAGGTCGAAAGCAGGCGGAAGGGGAGGTCATCTTCGAGCTCCTTGCACCGCTCCTGGATCTTTTTGCGGTTCTCCTCGGAGAGCTGGCTCATGAGCGCTCGGTCGCCTTCGATCGCCCGGAACGCCAGGAGGCGCTTGACGTGCTGGCGGAGGACGGTGAGCTCCCTCTCGTCGACGGCCAGGATCAACAGAGTGTTGGCGTAGGCGCGGAAGGCCGTCCCGCTGCGCCGCAGCAGCTCTTCAGCGAGGGCCGGCGCCCGGCCCCCGGCCCGTGGCTGATCCAGCCCCAGGACTGCCAGCTTCAGCTCTCGGGTGTCGGGGACGTCGGCGGAGGAGCACGGCCAGAGGAAAACCCGTAGTTCCCGGCCGGCCAGCCGCTCCAGGCCGCGCCGGATCTCTTCCTCCACCTCCTCCGGGCGTACCGCCTCTTCTTTCTCCACGATGACGCGGTTGAGGTTGGGCTGGGAGCGGAACTCGTAGATCCCCCGTTCCTCGTGCAAATACCAGAGGGCCTCCTCCATCCGCTGCAGGGCGTCGCTGAGGACGGCCGGGGGCAGTCCTTCCTGAAGGGCCATCAGCCGCAGCCGGGGGAGGCTGA
The DNA here is from genome assembly GCF_025055495.1 of Thermoflexus sp. Classification (GTDB taxonomy): domain Bacteria; phylum Chloroflexota; class Anaerolineae; order Thermoflexales; family Thermoflexaceae; genus Thermoflexus. Next base: position 1,638 of record NZ_JANWXB010000096.1, read on the forward strand.
CGCCCCGGCGTTCCCCGCCGCTGAAGGACCCGAAGAAGATGGCTGTGGCCAAAGCGGAGGCCACCCGGAAGCGGGCGTATTCCGAGCCCATTTCCTGATCGATCCGGGGGGCCCGGGCGCCGGGGCCGGCGATGTCGCTGGCGATCACCCCCTCGAACTCGTTGCCGATGTGCTTGAGGAACTCGCGCCGGATCGCAGGCTGGCTCAGGTCAATATGGCCGGGCAGGATCAGGGAGGCGGTGTCGTTGTTGCGATAGCGGTCGGCCACGATCTCCGCCAGCAGGCGCAGGACGCCGCGGGTGCGCTGGAAGGTGGGGAACGTGCTCCAGCGCTCCATCAGGAGGTCGATCAGCTCCGGGTGGAAAGGATAGGCCCGGCGCAGCCGATCGCGGTAGGCGGGCTCCCGCGCCTCCCGGGGGATGTCCTCGCCCAGGCGCTGATACATCTCCCAGTAGGCGTCGGCTGTGCGCCGTGCCTCGTCGGGGCGGATCTCCTCGAACAGCCGACGGCGGATGACCTCGTAGATCTCCTCGCCGTCCACCGGCGTGTAGATGGCCTCCATCCGCCCGAAGATCTGCTGGAGCTGGTGCAGGACGCGCTCCCCCTCCTCCCCATAGGGGGCGCTGGAGGGCAGGGTGGCCACTAAGGCGCTCCGCTCGAGCACCCGCACCGTCTCGGTCAGCTCCTGGAAGAAGGCCACCACTTGGTCCAGGAAATCCCGGGCTTTGACTGCATACTCAGCGATCTCGTCCATCAGGATGAGGGTAGGCGCCTCGCCGATCACCTGGTGGAGCCGGTCCTTCCCGGGCGCCCGGCGCTGCTGGTCGTGCTCAGCGAGAAGCTCGTAGCGGCCCAGCTGCGCCGCCAGCTCCCCCCACGGGGTCCGGCCGCGGAGCGGATCGGCGGCGGTGCCCACGAAGGTCACCACCCGCGCCGCGGGGATCTCCGCCACCCCCGCCGCGCGAAGGGCCTCCCGGCCCAGCTCCGAGTCCTGGGCCTCCTGGGGATGCCGGAACAAGTGGTAGAGGGCGATCAGGCTGTGGGTCTTGCCCCCGCCGAAGGGGGTCTGGATCTGGATGACGGCCTCCCCGCCGCCCCGGCCTGCCAGGCGGGAAAGCACCGCCCCGAGCAGGCGCTGGAGCCCCTGGGTGGGATAGGTCTTGCGGAAGAAGAGGACTGGATCCCGGTATTCCAGCGGGCCGCGGTTGGCGACCACATCGGAGAGATCGGCGGCGAAGACCGACTCGTCGAACTTCCCCTCGCGGAGGTCACGGTGGGGGTTGCACCCCTGCAGCCAGGGCTGGGTCATGGCTCACCTCCTTCGCCCCACAGGCGGGACTGCCGGTGGCCTGGAGCATAGGTCCGGCGCCCGGCGAGCAGCCCCTGCAGCCACATTTTCTCCTTCTCCTGGTCCTTTTCGGGGAGCACCTCGCTGATGGCCTGGGCCACCTGCCAGAAGGCCTCGTTGCCGCCGTAGGTGGCCTCTAAGTGCGCCGAGAGCCGCTTCAGGTCGTTGCGGCTCCAGAGCCAGAGGGCGTAGTGCAGGGCGTCGACCATCGTGTCGAACCGCTCGGCCCTCTCCAGCTCCGGTCCCCGCTCGGCGGGTCCGGGCAGATAGGCGTATCGGCCGAAGGCCTCCACGGCGGGGCCGATGGCGCTCATGAAGAAATCGGCCCCGCGGATGCCGGCCTCCCAGAACTGGGCGAGCCGCTCCCGAACTCGGGCCTCAATCTCCCGCCGCACCGCGGGCAGCTCCCCCACCGGCGCGTCAGCGGGCCGCTTGCGGCAGACCATGTAGATCGAGGAGGCCAGCGCCGCCGAATCCTGCGCCCGGAGCC
>NZ_JANWXB010000164.1 GCF_025055495.1 Thermoflexus sp.
CACCCCAACCCTCCTCATTTTCGGGGGTTTGGGGGGGGGGGGGGGCGGCCAACGGCCCCCCGCCCCGCCCCCGAAAGTAGGAAATCCCTTAGGACATCCTTGGGGGAGGACAAAGAGGATCCTCGCCTCTGCGAAATCCCCCTGGGCTCAAGGGGTCAGGGGAAAAGCCCCCTCCGGTGGCAACGGCCCCTTCCCAACCCTAAACCACACAACACAGTAGAGCAAAAGCCCCTATGGATAAGGCCGCGCTGATCCGACGGATCCAGGAAGAGCGGGAGCGCTTTCTTAAAGCCATCGAAGGGCTCACCCCGCAGGAGATGAGCCAGGAGCCGGTTTTCGGGGAGTGGACAGTCAAGGATATCCTGGCCCACCTCGCGGTGTGGCAGGGACGCCTGATCACCGCCCTGTTTCAGCTGGAACAGGGGCGACGCCCGAAAGACCTGACGCCCTCCGAGATGGAGATGAATGCGCTGAACGAGCGCTTTTTCCGGGAGCAAAGGGATCGCCCTCTGGAACGCGTGCTGGCCGATTTCCACGGAACATATCAGCAGTTGCTCCGGCGCCTGGAACGTTTCTCCGAAGAGGACCTCGTCCAACCCGGCCGGTTCCCGGGTCTCTCCGAGCCCCTCTGGTCGCTCATCGCTGCCTACACCTTCGAACACGATGCAGAACACCGGGCGGACATCGAGCGTTGGCGGGAGCACAAGCAGGCGATCGGGTAGCGCCCAGGAAAAGGCAGACGCCGGGGACGGCATCGAGCAGCCGCACGCCCTCAGCTTTCCCCCAGTTCGCCTCGCCGAGCAGCCAGAGTGTTGGCCAGAGCCTCTAAAGCCGGGCTGAGGCGAACCGGATAGCGAGGGGCATCCCGGAGCGCCTTGTAGGGCTCAGGCAGCTGCCCGAACGCCCGCTGAAACCGCTCACGGATCTCCGTCAGGGCAGGGTGGGGCCGAAGCAGGCGCCCTCCCTCCATTACCTTCTCCAGAAGGGGAACGCCGCCCTCGATGCGCTCCTCCCGAAGGGCCAGGAGATCTTCCCGCATCTGCCCCCCCTCGTCGTAGAACCGGAAGACCTGCTTCGGGCCGGGCAGGGAGGCCTTGCCGGGGCTGAGTTTAGAAGCCGGGCGATCCTCGTAAGCCACCAGCTTATACGCCATATCCAGCCAGGGCCAGTCCTCGGAAACCCCCATCCGTGTCCCCACGCCGAAGGCGTCGATGGGCGCGCCGGCGCGGACCAGCTCATCGATGCGATACTCGTCCAGCCCTCCGCTGGCCAGGATCCGCACCTCCGGAAGACCGGCCTCGTCCAGGATGCGGCGCACCTCGCGACTCAGCGCGAGCAGATCCCCGCTGTCCAGGCGGACGCCGATCAGGCGCTGGCCCTTCTGTTTCATCTCCAGGGCCACCTGAGCCGCCCGCCGGGCGCCTTCCAGGGTGTCATAGGTGTCGATCAGGAAAACGGAGCGTTCGGGGAATGTCTCCGCGAAAGCCCGGAAGGCTTCCTCTTCGCTGGAGAAGGCCATGATGAACGAATGCGCCATCGTCCCGGTGATGGGGATCCCGTAGAGCTTGCCGGCGAGCACGTTGCTGGTGGCCTGGAAGCCGACCATATAGGAGCAGCGGGCGACTTTCAGCCCCGCGTCGACCCCATGGGTCCGGCGCAAAGCGAAATCCACCAGGCCGCGGCCTCGCGCGGCGATAAGGCAGCGGGCCGCTTTGGTGGCGATCATCGTCTGCAGATGGATCTGGTTGATCACATAGGTCTCGGCGATCTGGGCCTGGATGATCGGGGCGGTGATCTCCAGGATGGGCTCGCCCGCGAACACCAGCGCCCCCTCCGGGACCGCCCACACTTCTCCGGTGAAGCGAAGGGTGGACAGGTAATCCAGGAAGGAACGGGAGAAGATCCCGGTGGATTCGAGATAGGCCAGGGCCTCGGGGGAGAAGTGGAAATCCTCCAGGAAGCGGAGCGCATCCTCCAGCCCGGCGGCCACCAGGAATCCGCGCTCAGGCGGAAGATCTCGCACGAACAGACTGAACGTCGCCTGACCGATGACGCCATGGGCCCAGTAGGCCTGGGCCATAGTCAGCTCATAAAGGTCCGTGATCAGGATGCGCTCTTCCGGCTTCACCATTCCGGGCTCCCATTCCTCGCGGTTGTCTGCTGATCCTATGATACAGGGATTTGCGGGCGATCTTCCTTGCCCAAAGTTCTATAGATAAGGAGCCAAACGCCCAGGCGGAACGGCCTCCCGCTCACCTCTGGCCCCAAGGGCTGTGGGGAGGGAGAGAGCACGTCTTTCGAAGGCCAGGCGGGGCGCCTTCGGCCCTCCATCCAGTCCTCGAAACCCACCCCCCAATCCAAGAGCGACCACGCCTTCGCATCCGTCTTTAATTTTCCGGCAGAAACGCCTGGCGCACATCCTCGATCTCCGGCATGGCCCGCAATGCCTCAAGGACCTCGAGAGAAGCGGGGCTATCCAGGTTGATGAAGGAGAGCGCTGTGCCGCCCGGCCGATCCCTTCCCAAGCGCCATTCCGCGATGTTGATCCCGTGCTGCCCCAGCAAGGTCCCCACGCGGCCGATCACGCCCGGCACGTCCCGGCTGCGCATGATCAGCACCGCTCCGCGGGGCAAAGCCTCCATCGGGAAATCGTCCACCTGGACGATGCGAGGTTCTCCAGCGAAAAGCGCCCCGACGATCAGCCGGGCTTCCTGGGTGGAAAGGACCCGACATGCGATGGCCTGGGCGTAGGCTCCCAGGATCGGCTGAGCGGCTTCCGTGATCTGGATCCCTCGCTCCTGGGCCAGGATGGGCGCGTTGACGAACGTGACCTCATCCCCCAGGATCGGGGTGAGGAGGCCTTTCAGGAGGGCCACGCCGAAGGGGCGAAGGGCTGCCCGCAGCTCCTCTCCGCGCACATCGATCTCGGCTCGATAGATGCGCCCGCGGATCAGCTGCATCTGCAGGCGGCCGATCACCTCCGCGAGGCGCATGAACGGCGCCAGGGCCCGATAATCGGCCCCCTCGGGAAAAGGCAGATTCACCACATTCCGGTAATCCCGTCCGCGCAGAGCATCCAGCACCTGCTGCACGATCTGGCGGCTGATCAGGCGCTGGGCCTCACGGGTGCTCCCTCCCAGATGGGGAACGGCCACCACCCGTTCATGGGCGATCAGCGCCCGCAGGGTCGGAGAGCGGGGCGGCTCCTCACTGAAGGTGTCCAGGGCGGCTCCAGCCACCCGACCGCTGTTCAGCGCCTCCAGGAGGGCTTCCTCATCCACCACCGCACCGCGGGCGGTGTTCACCAGAAAGACGCCCGGCTTCATTTTCTCAAAGGCCCGGCGGCCGATCAGATGGTGCGTTTCCCGGGTCAGAGGGACGTGAAGGCTGATCACATCCGCCCGGATGAAGAGCTCATCCAGATCCGGGACCAGCTCGATCTGCAACGCCGCGGCCCGTTCCTCCAGGATGTAGGGATCGAAAGCGATCACGTGCATCTCAAAGGCCCGGGCCCGCCGGGCCACCTCTGTCCCGATCCGGCCCAGGCCGACCAAGCCCAGGGTTTTGCCCGCCAGCTGGGCGCCGACGAAACGTTCCCGTTCCCAGCGCCCTTCCCGCAACGAGAGCCAAGCGGGCGGGATCTTCCGCAGAAGGGCCAGGAGCAGCGCGAACGTGTGCTCCGCCACCGCGATCGTGCTGGCCCCCGGGGTGTTCATCACCAGGATCCCCCGCCGGGTGGCGGCCTCCAGGTCGATGTTGTCCACCCCGATGCCGGCGCGGGCGATCACCCGCAGCCGCTCGGCGTGCTCCAGCACCCCGGCGTCCAGCCGCACGCCGCTGCGCACGATCAGGGCGTCGCACGTCTGGACCAGTTCCCGCAGCGCCTCCGGCGAAGGCCGCCGGGCTTCCATCACCTCCACCTCCGGGTCCCCCTGCAACAAGGCAAGTCCTTCCTCATCCAGAGGATCCGTCAACCCGATGCGCCAGGCCATGCGCCAGCCTCCTTGCCAGAGTGAAGGACGCTATGTGCAACCTCCGAGCTCTCCCAGGGGTTTGGGGGCTGGGGCGCTTCTCTCCCGAAGGCGCTTAGATCGAACTCGCCGCCTGAAGTTGCCCATGGCGCGAAGGTGATCCTCCCAGTCAACAAAGCCCCTCGCCCGGCCGCCGCAAAACCCCCATCCACACCCACCCTCATTCGTGTATTCGTGCCCCTATTCGTGGACGGCCAGCCACTCCTCGATGTCCGCCAGCAGCTCCTCGATGTGATGCGGCTGGATCTCTCCCATATGGGCGATGCGGAAGGTCTTTCCCTTCAGCGGGCCATATCCGGAGGAGATCACCTTCCCCCGGGCCCGCAGGAATTCGTTTAACGCCCCCACGTCGATGCCCTTCGGATTGGCCACACAGGTCAGCGTCCACGAGCGATACCCTTCTTCAGCGAAGAGGCCGAAGCGCTCCATCGCCCAGGCCTGGACGCGCTCCGCCATCCGGCGGTGGCGCTCCCAGCGGGCCTCCAGCCCTTCCTCCAGGATGCGGGCGAACTGGAGATCGGCCGCGTAGAGCAGGGAGATGGCCGGCGTGGCCGGCGTCTCCCCGCGATCGGCATAGCGGGCCATGGTGAGCAGATCGAAGTAATAGCCCCGGTGCGGAACCTCCTTCGCTTTTTCCATCGCCCGTCCGGAGACTGCGCAGAAGGCCAGCCCGGGCGGCAGGGCCAAGCATTTCTGGGAAGAGGTGAGCACAAAGTCCAGCCCCCATGCGTCCGTCTCCAGCGGGGCTCCGCCCAGGGAGGAGACCGCATCCACCAGGATCAGCACTTCGGGAAAAGCCCGGCGCACCGCTGCGGCGATCTCTTGAAGCGGGTTCATAACCCCCGTAGAGGTTTCATTGTGCACGATGGTGATGGCCTCGACGTCCGGATGGCCCTCCAGCGCCTCCAGAACCTGTTCCGGGCGGACGCCCTTCCCCCACTCGATAGAGACCGGGACTGCCTCTTTGCCGTTGGCCAGGGCAACCTGATACCAGCGTTCCCCAAAGGCACCGTTGATCAGGCAGAGGACCTTACGACGCACCAGGTTGCGCACAGCGGCTTCCCACAGGCCGGTTCCCGAAGCGGCGACAAAGAAAACACGGCCAAGGGTGCGGAAGATCGCCTGCAGGCGAGGAACGATCCGCTCGAAGAGAGCGGTGAACTCCCGACTCCGATGTCCGATCATCGGCCGGGCCTGAGCCCGCGCGATTTCCTCCGGGACATACGTTGGCCCTGGGATGAACAGCATGGGAGCGTTCTCCATCGCGCGCCTCCTGGAAGGTGAAGAGGGGATCGTAGGAGGACCGACGACCTCGGCCTCATGAAATGTTTCCCCAGATCTGCAGAAACCGCTCGTGGCGTTCGGGATCGCGAAAGCGCGCCTGGCCGTTTCGGAACGCCTGCAAGCCCTCTCGAAGCGCGGCTTCGGCCGGCATGCCCTGAAGCCGACGAGCCCGCTCCGGCGAGAGGGTCAGCGGCAGAAGGGGCGCTAGGCGATCGCAGGCGATGTAGACATCCGCCGCCTCCTCGATCGCGGGCCGATGGAAGACCCCGCCGAACCCCACGAACAGGTGAACCGCCGGGCGAGCCGCCAGGTCCGTCGCGCCGTCGCCGACCAGCATCAACCGTCGGCCGGGCGCCTGAAAGCCTTCCAGGAGACGGGCTTTGCCATCGTGATAAAGCAGCGGCGAGGGCTCCACGCCCGATGCGGGTCCCTCCTCGCCTCGCCACCAGGCGCCCGCGAAGGGATCATATCGAACGCGCACAGCGTGGACGCGCTGGGGGGGGATCCCCAGGAAGAACCCTAATCCACGCACCGCTTCCTCAAGTCCCCCGCTCAGGAGGTGCACCGTGATCCCGCAGGCGTGGAGAGCACGGAGCACCATCAAGGCGTCAGGGATCAGGTTCTCCCGGTAGATCTGGATCAAGCGGCGGATCTCCGCGCGGGTGGGGCGGATCAGGGCGAGGCGTTGCTTGTAAATCGCCTCCAGGGGAAGATGACCCGCCATCGCCGCCTCCGTGAGGGCGGCCACCATCGCCTCCTGGCCCCTTAGCCGGGCTAGCTCCACAATGCCCTCCACCCGGACCAGGGTCCCATCACAATCCAGGAAGACATCCGTGAACGAAACCCAGCGAGCCGGCCCCTCCCGCATCCCACTGGCTCCGTGAAAGATTTCTCAAGATTATACCGCAAGTCGCAAATAAATCCAGTTCAATCGTTTATGGATATGGGGCGATATCCCTGAAGGCGTAAAATCCTCTAAGCTCAGGATGTAAACCCTCCTCTTCTCCCTGGTGGGGGAATTTGGGGCGTAGGCCGCCGAGCAACTCCTCGGTTAGCCCGTACTCCTCATCCGCGCTTGACAGCCTGGAGGATCCTTCTACAATGATGGTAGAACATGAAACAACCCGGAACGCCGTCGGCCTTCCCCGATTTGATCCACATGTCCGCCCGCTGTTAGAGGGAGGTGGACCATGACTGCGCAACGGCGATGGTTCCTTCTGGTTGCCCTGCTCCTGATTCCCGCCTTGCTCCTGGCCGCCTGTGCTCCGCCTGCTACACCAGCCCCGGCGAAGAAGCTGGAGATCTTCTCGTGGTGGACGGCCGGGGGGGAGGCGGAGGGGCTGGAGGCGATGTTCGCCGTTTACCGACAGAAATATCCGGGCGTGGAGATCATCAACGCCACCGTCGCCGGCGGCGCCGGTGCCCAGGCCAAAGCGGTCCTGAAGACCCGCATGCTGGGCGGCGATCCGCCGGACTCCTTCCAGGTCCACGGCGGGGCGGAGCTGATCGACACCTGGGTGAAGACCGGCTATATGGAGGACATCACGGACCTGTGGCAGAGTGAGGGATGGATGGACAAATTCCCCAAGCAGCTGATCGATCTGGTCAGCTACGAGGGGAAGATCTACTCCGTCCCCGTCAACGTCCACCGGGGTAACGTCCTTTGGTATAACAAGAAGATCTTCGATCAACACGGCCTCCAGCCTCCCACCACCTTCGATGAATTCTTCCAGGTTGCGGAAGCGCTCAAAGCCAAAGGGGTGACCCCGCTCGCTCTGGGCGACAAATTGAAGTGGGAGGCCGCCCATCTATTCGAGACGGTCCTGGCCGGCGTGCTGGGCGCCGAGAAATACCGCGGCCTGTGGAACGGCCAGACGCCGTGGACCGGGCCGGAGGTAGCGAAGGCCTTTGAGATCTTCGGGCGGATGCTGAACTATGTGAACGAGGACCACGCCGCCCACACCTGGGATTCGGCCACCCAGCTGGTCCTGGACGGCAAGGCGGCCATGACCATTATGGGGGACTGGTCCCACGGCTATTTCCTCTCGAAGGGCGCCAAGCCAGGTGTGGACTACGGATGGGTGCCGGCGCCGAACAACAAAGGGCTCTTTATGGTGGTGACCGACACCTTCGGCCTGCCCAAGAAGGCGCCGCACCGGGAGCAGGCCATCGCCTGGCTGAAGGTCTGCGGCTCCAAGGAGGGCCAGGAGGCCTTCAACCCGAAGAAGGGCTCCATCTGCGCCCGCCTGGACTGCGACCGGAACAAGTTCGACGTCTATCTGCAGTCCTCGATGGATGATTTCGCCCGGGATCAGCTGATCCCGAGCGAGGTCCACGGGTCAGCGGCCCCGGAGGGCTTCGCAACGGCCTTCAACGACATCGTCTTCAACTTCGTGACCAACCGGGACGCCAAGGCGGCGATGGAGGCCCTCCAGAAGGCCTGTGTGGAGAACAAGATGTGCCCATGAAGGATCTGTCCGGCCGATGGCGTCCCGGGAAACGGACGGGCGCGGTGGGGGATTCCTCACCGCGCCCGTTTTTTGAGCCTCGCGTTGCAAAAGGAACGCTTCACATTGAAACGTAATATGCTTCCGAATCGTCCCTTTAGCTAAATAGAAGCGAGGGCTGGGCTGTCCAGCCCTCGCTTTTTTCACCCCTGCATCGTTGGAGACGTGAGGATGCTCAGCCGCGCTCCTCGATCGGGATGTATTCCATGTGCTCCGGCCCCACATAGAAGAAGCGCGGCCGGTAGATCCGGTTGTCCTTCCGCTGTTCCAGGGCGTGGGCCACCCACCCGGCGATGCGGCCCACAGCGAAGATCGGGGTGAAGAGGGCAGTCTCAATGCCCATGGAGGCCATCACGATCCCGGAGTAGAAATCCACGTTGGGCTGGACGCCCTTCTGGCCCAGGCGCTCGATCATCACCCGCTCGATGATCTCAGCCATCCTCAACCACTTCTCTGTTCCAGCGCGCCGGGTGACCTCCAGGGCATACTGCTTCAGGATATGGGCCCGCGGATCATACGTCTTATACACCCGATGGCCGAAGCCGGGGATCTTCTTCTTGCGGGCCAGGGCCCGGAGCACCCACGCCTCCGAGTGCTCCACATCGCCGATCTCATGGAGCATATGCATCACTTCCTCGTTCGCCCCGCCATGGAGCGGCCCCTTCAGCGCCGCGATCCCGCCCACCACCGCGGAATACATATCGCTCAAAGTAGAAGTGATGGCCCGCACCGTGAACGTCGAAGCATTGCACTCATGGTCCGCGTGGAGGATCAGGATCACATCCATCACCCGCGCGTAGAAGGGATCCGGCTCCTCGCCGAACAACATATAGAGAAAGTTGGCGGCGTGGCTGAGATCCGGGCGGGGGTGAACCGGCGGAAGGCCTTTGCGGGCGCGGCCGATGGCGGCCACCACCGTCGCGATCCGGGAGGTCAGCTTGATGGCTTCCCGCTCATGAGCGACCAGCGTATCCTCTTCCGCGGAATCGTCAAAGGCCGCCAGCATGGAGATGGCCGTGCGCAACACCGACATCGGATGGAAATTGTAACGGCGCCCGGCGCGGGAGAGGAAGTCATAAACCTCGTCCGGGATCTCCCGATACTGTCGGAGGCGCATCTTGTAAACATCCAGCTCTTCCTCGGTGGGGAGCTTGTCGTAGAGGAGAAGGAAGGCAGTTTCCTCAAAGGTGGACTTCTCGGCCAGGACCTCGATGGGGATCCCGTGGTAGATCAGGCGGCCTGCGATCCCATCCACATAGCTCTTCACCGACTCCGCAACGATCACGCCTTCCAGACCCTTGGCGAAGGAGACCTCGCCGGGTTTCCCGATATATTTAACTTCCTGGGGGGTCACGGTTGTGGTCATGGCAACCTCCGGAAAGTTGTAGGATAGGATCCCTGGCGTCGCTGCTTCCCCCCTCACCGTAGAAGCGGATTATCCGGGGAGTGGACGGGTGATGGAGTCGCCCTGAATGGCCCCACCTATCCCTTGCAATATCTAATCAGAACGCGAATGGAAAGTCGATCCCTCTCTTCTCATCTTAACCCGGGATAATGAGGAAGGCAAGCACAGCAGACGCAGTCTGGATCCACCCGATTTATCTCTGCGATGGCGGTCAAGCCCAATTATCTAAAGTCTGACCGAATAATGCTTTGTCCAGTTATCAACTGGGGATTTGAGGAACCGAAGCGAGTCCGGAAGGCGATGGCCCCTCCCCCCTTTCTCTCCCCTCCCCACGGCTCTCTGGGCCGTGGGGAGGGGGAAGAAAAAAAATCTTTCGTGGGCGATGTGGGGGGCCCAAGGCCCCCCGCACCGCCCACAAAAACCCCCAAATGAAAAATGGACAAAGCAATAATCCTTTGTCGCTTTATATTTTCGCGGTTTGGGGGCTGGGCCGGGGGGCAGAAGTCCTGGCTCAGTCCCCGAAAGATCTTGGCTCATATCCCACATTCATGTAAGCCAGAGCGCGAACCGCCTGATGACGGGGAAGGGCCCGATTTCCCTTTCCCTCTCATACTGCTTCGCGGTATGCGGTATAGAGAAGGATATCCGAAACATGTGAGACAGCGGAACACCACTCCTTCTTGTTCCGCCGCTGACATTCCCCCACACCTGTAACTTTCATCAGCTTTCCGTTCTGGCATTAATCACCACAATCGATCCGCAATCTGGCTTAAAATAACCAGGACGGGAGTTACGCTGTTCGCTTCCGCGGGGGATTGAGGGCGGAACCGGGTGCCGAAGGGCTCCGCCTCCGCCCCCAAAGATATTTTTATTCCCCACGGTCCTCTGGGCCGTGGGAAGGGTGGATCGAAGAGGAGGGGGTCATTCCACCTCACCTGACCGGCTCCCAACTGTGTAACTCCTCCCCATGGTAAATCCAAAGCAGGAGGGCATCGATGAACAAGATGACGATTCGTGATGTGGATGTTCGCGGCCGTCGGGTGCTGGTCCGGGTGGACTTCAACGTCCCGATCGCTGAAGGCCGGGTGACGGATGACACCCGCATTCAGGCTACACTGCCCACGCTTCAGTATCTCCTGGATCAGGGAGCGGCCCTCATCGTGATGTCCCATCTGGGCCGTCCGAAGAAGCCGGACCCCGCTTTCAGCTTGAAGCCGGTCGCGGAGCGCCTGAGCGAGCTGCTGGGCCAGCCGGTCCAGATGGCGCCCGACTGTGTGGGACCGGAGGTGGAGGCAATGGCGGCATCCCTCCAGCCCGGGCAGGTTTTGCTCCTGGAGAACCTCCGCTTTCACCCTGAGGAGGAGAAAAACGATCCCGAGTTCGCCCGGCAGCTGGCCCGGCTGGGGGATCTTTGCGTCAACGATGCTTTCGGCGCGGCCCATCGGGCTCATGCCTCCGTGGAGGCCATCGCCCGGTTCATCCCGGTCGTGGCCGGTTTCCTGATGGAGAAGGAGATCCGCTACCTGAGCCAGGCCCTGACCAACCCGGGGCGGCCCTTCGTGGCCATCCTCGGCGGCGCCAAGATCTCCGATAAGATCGGGGTCATCGAGAGCCTCCTGGCCCGGGCGGATCGGGTGCTCATCGGTGGGGGAATGGCCAATACGTTCCTGAAAGCCCAGGGCTACGCTGTGGGGGATTCTCTGGTGGAGGATGAGGCCCTGGAGACGGCGCGCCGGTTGCTGGAGCGAGGCGGGGATCGGCTGTGGCTGCCCGTGGACGTAGTGATCGCCGACGCCTTCGCCCCCGACGCGCAGGCTCGGGTCGTGCCCATCGATCAGGTGCCCGCTGGCTGGCGGATTCTGGACATCGGCCCGCAGACTGTGGCTCGATATACCGATGAAATCCGCCGCGCCGCCTTCATCGTATGGAATGGCCCGATGGGGGTTTTCGAGTTCCCCCGCTTCGCAGAGGGAACCTTCGCCATCGCCCGGGCAGTAGCGGAGAGCGGGGCGACGAGCGTTGTGGGCGGCGGCGACTCGGTGGCGGCTGTCCATGCGGCGGGGGTGGCGGATCGCATCACCCACATCTCCACCGGCGGGGGCGCCAGCCTGGAGTTTCTGGAAGGCCGCACCCTACCCGGGATCGCCGTCCTGGCGGAGCGGCCCTCCGCTGAATGAATCGGTCAGGCGGGGCCATTAGTGGCCCCGCCTGATCCAAAATCCCATAGCGGGAAAGGGCCCCATCACCTCATCTCCCTCCCGATCATCGAGCCCGGCCAGCGACAGGATTCGAAGCAGAAGCTAAGATCGTTCTCCCCCTCTCTGCAGCCGGGGGCTGCGGAGAAGGGGGGAATATCGGCATGGTATGGGGCTGGGTGCCTTCCGCCCCGGCCCTACACCCTATCCCCACAACCACTCAGCGGGATACCGGCCTTCTTATGATAGCAGGAATGCGATTCCTCCCCTCGGATCGACCCTGGGTGTGGATGACGATGGGGGCAGCAGAAATCATAGAGGACGCCGAAGCACTGTGGCTGAGGTTGCGCCCGGGGTCCGGGGAGCGGTATGCCAACGCTCAGCTGGACGACTATGGGGGCTCCCGATTTGTCTGGAAGCCACCGGTTCGACTCCAGGTTGAGGCGCGATTCTCCCACCCGATCGAAGCTCTAGTGGGAACGGCCGGGTTCGGGTTCTGGAACGCCGGAGCGGCACCCGGAGCGATCATGGGGCTGCCCTCAGCCGTGTGGTTCTTCTTCGCTTCCCCCCCTTCCCGGATAGCTTTAGATCCTTCTGATCCGGGTCGGGGATGGCTGGCCATGGTCTGGCGAAGCCCGAAAGGATGGCGGGTGCCGATTCCGGCTGCGGCAGCCCGCGCGCTTCAGCGCCTCCTGGAACATCCATGGCTGGGCCGAATGGCGATCGCTGTGGGCCAGCAATGGATGGCGGTTTCGCAGCGATCGATTCCACTGGACCTCACCCAATGGCATCGGTATAGCATCCAGTGGCATCAAAAGAAAGTAACCTTCGAAGTGGATGGGAAGGAGATCCATCGAACGCCCTTCGCCCCTGCTGGACCCCTGGGCTTCGTCGCCTGGATCGATAATCAGTTCCTGGTAGTGGATCCCTCCACCGGCCTTTCAGGAGGCTTGCTCCCGGTTCCCGCGGCGCAGGCGCTGGCTCTGAGGCAAGTAGAGATCGAAGCAGGCGGATAAAATCCTTACCGGAGCGCCCCATCCTGGTCCGATAAAGAGCTTCACTGGGCAAGCCCAGTTGCCCAGGGGATTCCTTCTTACCTGCCCTTACCCGCCAATTCAGCGGCGGGAAGAGACGAAAGCGCATTTCGGAGTTAGGAAGACCGCCTTCGGCAGCCCGCTGACCCTCCCGAATTCCCCAGATGAGGCAAGCGGTGATTTCCTGAAATGGGGAAGTTACGAAGACGATACAGTTCTGCGAAGGCAGCCCGCATCCTACGAAAGATTCCGTCAGAAAGAATCATCACCGCTGGCTGGAGTGACCACCTGAAATTAGGTAAAATGGATGAGAGCGACGTATACGCCACGGGCCACTTCAGGCGGCAAGTCCGAATATAGAAGGCTCTGCTTAGAATCCTCGTGCCACTTTGCAACGTTGGGGAAGAGGCAGAGAATGCGAATAACGGTTTAGGGCGGCGAAGCAGCTTGTTCTGCCACCTCGACTGTAAGTTTGCGACGAATCGAGATACACAAATCAAGGATCGGGTGAGCGGTTGCTTCGCTCACCCGATCCTCTTTCCTCAGCGGGGAGGGGGAGAAAAAAATTGTTCAGGGGCAGGGCTGGGGGCCAAAGGCTCCCAGCCCTGCCCCTGAACACCTCCTTATGGACGAAGCAATAACGTCTGACCGGCCCCATCCGCTCCTGGGGAGGAGACCAGAGGAAGCTCCCTCGGGTCGTTGAATACGGAGGTCGGATCTATGGTCGCCGTGCGCGCCTTCATCGCCGTGGAGATGCCCTCAGAGCTTCAGAAACGCCTGGCTGAGGTGCAGGACCGTCTGCGTCGGGAGCTCCGGGACCTGCCGATCCGCTGGGTCCGGCCGGAAAGCATTCACCTCACCTTGAAGTTCCTTGGGATGATCCCCGTCTCCCACACCGATGAGATCGTCGCGGCGCTGCGGGGGCTGGCCCTGGAGCGGGGGCCGTTCACCTTCGTGGTGGAGGGGATTGGTTGCTTCCCGGATCTCCGGCATCCCCGGGTGATCTGGGTGGGTATCTCCGATCCCACCCGGGCGCTGGGAGCCTTTCAACGTCTGGTGGAATCCAGTATGCAGAAACTGGGTTATCCCCCTGAAGATCGCCCTTATCAGCCCCATCTCACGCTGGGACGGGTCGGTCGGGAGGCGGCCCCGGCTCATTATCGGCGGATCGCGGAGGTGATCGAACGGACCACCATAGAGCGCCTGGGGGAGGTGCGCGCGGCGGAGATCGTCCTGATGCGGAGCGATCTCCATCCTCAGGGGGCTGTTTACACGCCGATCGCTCGCATCCCATTACGGGGAAGCCCGTGATCCGTTTCAGGCAGAATCCACTTTCTCCCCGGAGCGGAGCGCTCTCACTCCTTATAGGATGTTTTCCAGGAACGTGACCGAAACCGGGCGGCCCTGAGCATCCAGAGAAACGGAGGCCAGATCCACCCGCCAGCAGGGCTCCGGACCTTCCCATTGTCCCAGGTAGGCCAGGGCCGTTTGCAGGAGGCGCTGGCGCTTGCGCAGGGTCAGGCTCTCCTCCGGAGAGCCGAAACGATCCGTTCGCCTGGCGCGGACCTCGATGAAGCGCAGCCAGCCTTCCCCTTCCACGATCAAATCGATCTCCCCAAAGGGCGAGCGCCAGTTCCGCGCCCGAATGGAATATCCATGGGCCTCGAGATAGGCCGCCACGAAGGCCTCCGCCGCTGCCCCTACAGACCGTCGGGAGAGGCGACGAGGACTCATCGTCCCTCCGGCTGCCCTTTCAGGTGAAGCGAAACATCGGCAAGCCGGAAGCCGTGGCCTCGAACGGTGAGGACGTAATCCCGGTTCGGATCCGCCTGAGCCAGCCGTTCCCGCAGGCGGCGAATGAGGGCATCCAGCGCCTGCTCCGTGATCCCCCGGGGGTCCTCCTCCGGCCAGATGTAAGCGACCAGCTCATCCCGCGAGACCACAGCGCCTCGGGCCATGGCCAGCCGCTCCAGCGCCCGGAACTGCGCCGGAGAAAGGGGAGGATCTACCTCCCGACCGTTCACCCACACGCGGCGGGCCGCTCGATCGATCAAAAGCCCCGGGACCAAGGAAGGGATCGGGGCGGATTCCAGAGGGAGCGTCGCCTCAGGGCTGACGAACCGCATGCGCACGCACAGCGCGAGGGCGATCTCATCGCCATCCTTCAGACGCTGGGGGGTAAAGGGCGTCAGCGGCTGCCCATTCACAAAGGTCCCGTTTTTACTGCCCAGGTCCTCGATGTAATAACCATCTGCTTCCCGTTTGAGGCGAGCATGCTGACGGGAGATCTGCCGCTCCGGCAACACCAGATCGCATGTTTCGCTACGGCCGATGAGCAGGGCTTCCTGGTCGACGGGCCAGCGCTGCCCCGCCAGCTGTCCTTCGGTAATCACCAGCATCGGCGCCTCTGTTCCGACCATGAGCGCCTCCAGGGCTTATCCAGATTCATATCTTTAATTTGTCAAAGCACGACATGAAACGGAGTATATACGATTATCTAAAAATCTCATTCATATAATTAGACCATTCTCGGGTAAAAGAATCCTACTCCTGATCAAGAATTCTATCAAAGAACCTCGAGATATAGAATTTACGGATCAAGATGGCTAGAGGAATACCCGCTCCCAGGATTATGGATAATTCTATGTGGATATTTACTAAGCGGGCTAAGATAATCAAAACACCCAAAACGCTTAACGTGATGTTGACCGAGTTGACGTTTCCGACAAACAGGGAAATAAATGTAGAAGGATCTTTATGAGTTCTCCAGGGAACGTTCAAATGAGAATTTCGAGCATCCTTGAGATTCGATTGAAGATATGTATCCTCGAATCCTCTCCCAAAATAAATATACTTGCCACCTTCCTCATGAGAATACTTCCTCCGGAAGTAGACTCTGACTATATTGTTTACGTGATCTAGCTTTATCTCCTGAACAATAGAGTGAACAGAGGTTATAAATACAGTATGCCCAAGTAGACTCAAAAACAAGGCAGGAAATAAAAGATAATCCGCGATATTTCTTATTCCAAAGCTAAATATAGTCAACAAAGCGCCAAGCACAAAG